>NZ_JBZFUN010000018.1:0-8118 GCF_058314555.1 Streptococcus sp. ALY_211
GATGACTAGGTATTTCTTTGACTCTATCATAGTTAGTTCTATTTTCCTCATCTTTCTAGTTTACCAGACGGGACATTTTCACATTCGACCTAGCTAAGACATTATCATTTTCGAATGATAAGAACCAATCATCCCATTTAGCCCATCTTGACAGGCTAAACAGTCCTTGATATAATGAATCGCCATACAATTTTATACAATTTAAGGTAATACTATAATTTGGAGGAAAACAATGCAAAAACCATCAACCTATTGGATTATCGGATTTATGCTCTTCGCCCTTTTCTTCGGAGCTGGTAACCTGATTTTCCCTGCCTACCTCGGTATCTATTCTGGTACCAATCTAGCCCTAGCTATTCTGGGATTCTGTATCACAGGAGTATCCCTCCCCCTATTAGGCGTTGTAGCTGTAGCCTACTCAGGCAAGACTGATGTTGAATCCATTGCTAGGCCTGCTTCTAAGGCTTACGCCCTCTTCTTTGCCATCGCCCTCTACCTAACCATCGGTCCTTTCTTTGCCATTCCTAGAACAGGAGCGGTCTCCTATGAAATAGGAATTAAGCCCTTCTTTGGTAGTGGCCAAGCCGCCCATATCATCTATGGACTAGTCTTTTTTGGCTTATCCTATCTAATTGCGGTTCGACCAAGTAAGATTGCGGATCGTATCGGGAAATATTTGACACCTGCTCTCTTGATTTTCCTAGGCATTCTGATTGTTGCTTCCTTTATTTCTCCCGCAGGCCATATTGGCGCTGCACACAATGCTTCCCCTGCCGTTAGTGACAGCTTCAAGAGCCTGCCTTTTGTGGCTGGACTGATTCAGGGTTACAGTACCATGGATGCTTTGGCTTCTCTGGCCTTTGCTATCTTGGTTATCGATGCTGCAAAAGGGCACGGAGCTAAAACCTCTAGCGCTGTTGCCAGCCTAACTCTCAAGTCCGGTATCATCGCAGCTGCTATTCTAGCAGCTATCTACATTTTTGTTGCCCGTCTTGGAGCAACCTCACAATCTCTCTTTAGCATTAGCAAAGATGGTTTCATCCAGGGAGGTGCCCCAATTTCAGATGGCGGTCCCGTTCTCATCCAATCAGCTACTCACTACATGGGCAACTTGGGCCAAATCATCCTAGGTATGGCCATCTTCCTAGCCTGTTTGACGACAGCAACCGGATTAATTACAGCCTGCGCAGAATACTTCCATAAGATCTTTCCAAAAGTTTCTCACATTGTCTGGGCAACTATCTTCACCCTGATAGGAGTGACCCTTTACTTCGGTGGACTTGATCAAATTATCAAATGGTCAATTCCTGTTCTTTACCTACTCTACCCACTGACTATTGTAACCATCATTCTCATCTTCATGAAAAAGTGGATTGGCTATAATCATATCGTTTACAAGACAGCTCTAGGTTTCACAGCTATTGCAGGTCTCTTTGACGCCTTCAATACCCTATCAGCTCAGACCGAACTTTTCAGCCTTCCAGCTGGCCTAGTCAACTTCTTTACTAAGACTCTGCCTCTAGGTGCTTACAATATGGGATGGATTAGCTTTGCAGTCCTTGGTTTGATCCTTGGCTTAGTTCTGACTGGATTTAAACCACTTAAAGAAACAGAAAAAAATTAAAGCTTACTTTTGATTAAAATACATCAATAAAATCCCGCCTCTAATTAAGAGGCGGGATTTTATATATAGTGCAAAAATATTATCTAGCCTTAAGAGCAGATAGAATCTGTGTCCGAATATCCTCAACTCCTTCTGGACTACTTGGTAGGAAAAGAGTTTGATTACCATGACCTGCAAAAGTATTCAAGGTATCAAGATATTGATTAGTTAAAAGAATAGACATAATTTGCTCTTCCGTCATACCGACATTAGCCTGCTTAAGTTCTGCAATAGACTCAGCCAAACCATCAACAATAGCCTTACGTTGTTGAGCAATACCAACACCGTGCAAACGATCTTTTTCAGCTTCGGCAGAGGCAGCTGTAACAATTTTAATCTTATCAGCTTCGGCCAATTCTTGAGCAGCAACACGTTTCCGTTGGGCTGCATTAATCTCGTTCATAGATTGTTTCACTTCAGCATCTGGTTCAACCTTAGTAATCAATGTCTTAACAATAATATAACCATAAGTCGACATTTCTTCTGCTACCTGATGCTGAACCTCAAGTGCAATTTCATCCTTTTTCTCAAAAAGTTCATCCAAAGTTAACTTTGGTACCGAAGAGCGCAAAGCATCTTCGATATAAGATTTAATTTGTGCCTCAGGACGCATCAATTTATAGTAAGCATCAATAACATTTTGCTCATTGACACGGTACTGTGTAGCCACGTTCAAGGTGACAAACACATTGTCCTTAGTCTTTGTTTCAACAATAATCTCACTTTGCATCAAACGCAGCTGTACACGTGCTACGATCTTATCAATCCCAAAAGGCAAGCGCAAATGAATCCCGCTGGAAGACATCGTTTGATAGCGTCCAAATCGTTCAATAATAGCAACCGATTGCTGACGTACCACATACAAAGAACTTACCAAGAAGAAAATTAAAACAAGTACACAAAAGACAACAAAAATTAAAAAACCAGCAAACATCTTATCTTAACACCTTTCTTTCGTTAATATCGTTTCACAATAGCTAGACTAGCATATTATAAAGACTTTCATTTCCATGTAAATTAATATAGTTAGGATCAAAATCCGATAAACGATCAATCAAAGCGCTATAATCATTCTTATTTGACAAAGTTACCCCAACCAAGCATGGACCAGTCCCCTTGGCAGCACGCTTGATGTATTCAAAACGTGTAATATCATCATTTGGACCAAGTATATTATTTACAAATTCACGCAGAGCGCCTGGACGTTGAGGAAAATTAATCACAAAATAATGTTTGACACCATCATAGATTAAGGCGCGTTCTTCCATCTCTGGCATACGATTAATATCATTGTTACCGCCGGAAATAATACATACCAATGTTTTTCCTTTGATTTGCTCTTTCAAAACTTCAAGAGCAGCAATGGTTGCCGCACCAGCAGGTTCAGCAATAATGCCTTGACGAGAATACATATCGATCAACGTCTCAGAGATTAGCCCTTCATCAACCCCAACCAACTCATCTACTCGCTGACGAGCTACTTCATAAGTCTTTTCACCAACCTTCTGAACAGCAATACCATCAGCAAACTTATCGATATGCTCCAGCTTAACAGGGTGCCCCTTATCAAAAGCAGCTCGCATACTTCTAGCACCATTGGACTCAACACCAATCACTGTCATTTCAGGAGAAACATCCTTCATATAAGTAGAGACTCCTGCAATCAGACCTCCACCACCAACAGGAACTAGGATGCTGTCAAAATCAACACCCTCATCTTTAGCCTGCTCATAGATTTCATAAGCCACTGTTCCTTGACCAGCTTGAACATCCTCATCATCAAAAGGATCAATAAAGGTACGTCCCTCTGCCTTAGTGAAATCTTGTGCAGCTTGAGCCGACGCATCGAAAGTATCCCCGACTAGCTGAATATCGACATAACTACCACCAAAAAATTTGACCTGAGTAATTTTTTGCTGAGGTGTTGTAATCGGCATAAAGATAGTCGCCGAAATCTTCATCTCATTACAAGTATAGGCAACTCCCTGAGCATGATTCCCCGCTGAAGCGCATACGACACCACGATTTTTTTCTTCATCAGATAATTGATGGATCGCATAATAAGCTCCACGCAACTTGAAGGAGCGTACCTTCTGCATATTTTCACGCTTGAGATAGATCGTCGCTTGATATTTTTCTGATAAATAGCGATCAAAATCAAGCGGGGTCCGCTCGACAACATCCTTTAAGACATCGTGGGCATGCACAACATCCACTGCTGTAATCATAGTATCTCCTCTATCATATTGTCTAAATTTTCAGTACATTTATTATAACAGATTAAAGTAGGGAATTAAAGAATTTATCAAAAAAGAACTATTCCCTCAATAGTTCCCTAATTCTTAGCGCTTTGCTTGACACTCTGGACACAAGCCATAAAGCATAATCTGACTACGGCTCACCTTATAGCCTGTTTGCTGACTAGCGGCTTGGTAAATATCATGAATATCATCCCCCATATAGTCCGCAATTTTACCACATCGCTCACAAGCAATATGGATTTCATGATGCCCTAAAAAATCATAATAAGTCGTACTATAATGACACAACTTTAACTCTGTAACAAATCCCTCTTCTACTAATACCTTAAGATTGTTATAAACTGTCGCTAGACTCAAACTAGGATAATCAGATTTAAGGTCTTCATAAATCATCTCGGCACTGGGATGGTGCTTAGCAGCAATCATATATCGGATAATAGCTTTGCGTGATTCCGTTATTCGGATGTATTTTTTCTTAAGATGTTCTAGAACAGTCTCATACGCTTCTAAAGCTCTACGATCTTCCTCCATCACAGCCCCCTTTCAAGATGATAATGTATCTATTATATCACACTTCTAGTTAGCACCCGCCCTTACTTTTCAGATAAAAAACGACCTAACTCTATTTTAATACAGCGATTCATAACAATATCACTTCTACCTGCTTGTCGTAACAGTTCTTCTGCTTCCTGTGATTCTAAACCCAACTGAGCCCAAAAAACCCTAGCATCTGTTTGGACAAAATCTCTAGCAACGTCAGCCAAAAATTCAGAACGTCTAAAAATATTGACAATATCCACCTTCAATGGAATTTCCTGCAAAGAGGCATAAACCTTTTCCCCTAAAATCTCTTTTCCAGCCATACGCGGATTTACCGGTACTATATGATAACCAGCCTCTTTAAGGATACCTGCAATCTCATAAGCTGCCGTTTCTGTACGATTGGACAAGCCAACAACCGCTATAGTCTTAGCCTCTTCCAAATAAGCATCAATGATCGCATTACTTGGATTCTCAAAATGATAAGTCATTAGACACCTCTACTTTATAAGTTTTGAATCACTATATCACAAACCCATCCAAATGTCTAAACTAGAATAATCCTCAAATAAATCTATCTCAAAAACAGCTTTCCAATAAGAAAGCTGTTTATTCATTATAAATTTGATACCAACTTCTAGTTTCTAGAGGGAGTGCTTCCTAAAGTCAGAATAATTGAAGACAAACTACCATAGAAAGAAATAAACCCTAGCTTTTACTGTTTCTTCATTAATAATAGGATTAAATTATTTGGCTTCATACCAAGTTTGACCAGCATTTTCATCCACAATTAAAGGAACTGAAAGACTGACAGCGGATTCCATAATTTCTTTAACCAATTGTTTAACAGCTTCAAGTTCATCATTTGGCACTTCAAGGACAATTTCATCATGTACCTGCAAAAGCATCTTAGCTTGATACCCTCCTTCATCCAGTGCCTTGTCCAAATTGATCATAGCAATCTTCAAAATATCAGCTGCGCTTCCTTGAATGGGAGAATTAATAGCTGTCCGCTCTGCAAAACTACGGATATTAAAATTACGAGAGTTAATATCAGGCAACATACGACGACGCTTGAATAAAGTCTCAACATAGCCCTTATCCTTAGCTTCACGTACAACTCTTTCCATATAATCTTTGATCCCTGGAAAACGCTCAAAATAGGTATCAATATACTCCTTAGCAGCTTTACGCGTAATCCCTAAATTTTGAGATAAACCATAATCAGAAATACCATAAACAACTCCAAAATTAACGGCCTTAGCATTTCGCCGATCATTTGGACTAACATCTTCAGCTTTTGAAATATTGAAGACCCTAATAGCTGTAGCCGTATGAATATCTTCCCCATCTTGGAAAGCCTTAATCAAATGTTCATCCCCAGAAATATGAGCCAAGACCCGCAATTCAATCTGAGAATAATCAGAACTCAAAAGGACACTATCTTGCCATTCAGGAGTAAAGGCCTTACGAATCAAACGCCCTTGCTCCAGACGAACAGGTATATTTTGTAAATTAGGATCAACACTTGATAAGCGCCCTGTCTGAGTTAAGTCCTGAATATACCGAGTATGAATTTTTCCATCATCTAAAATATAATCCTGCAGTCCAACCACATAGGTAGACTGAAGTTTAGCTATCTGACGATACTCCAAAATTTTAGTAACTACTTCACTCAATGGTGCTAAACGCTCTAAAACATCCACTGCAGTTGAATAACCTGTCTTTGTTTTCTTGGTTAACCTAACCGGCAAACCAAGTTTTTCAAATAAGACCTCTCCTAACTGCTTAGGAGAATTAATATTAAATGTTTCACCTGCAAGATCATAGATTTCCTGAGTTAACTGCTCAATAGTCTTAGTATTTTGAGACTCCATTGCTTTAAGCGTCTCGGCATTAACAGATACACCAGCAATTTCCATCTTAGCAAGAACATTAGCCAATGGAAGTTCAATATCAAAAAGTAAGGACAATTGGTCATGCTCCAAAAGACTATCTCTTAGTGCCTTTTCACTTTCAACCAAAACCTTAATTTTAGTTGCTAAATGATTAAATAAAATATCATCCTCAGGGATAGCCTTTTTAGCCCCTTTACCATATATCACTTCATCTTTTGGAAGCACTACAGAAGTATATAGATCAGCAATCGTAGAAAGTTCATTATCTTCCACCGTAGACAAAAGATACTTAGCCAAGCGACTGTCAAATTTAGCAATAGGCAAATCTATACCATGCTTACTCAAAAGAACCTTTGTTCTCTTAAAATCATATACATTTATCGAACCAGATAAAGCTTCTTTAAACGAAGGCGAAGTCAACAATGACAAATCCTTACTGACATAAATCTTGTCCCTATTTCCCCAAGCAAAAGCTAAAATATCTTCGAGATGATAATTGTCATTAAAAACCTCAAAGTAAAAGAATTGATCCTCTGAAAAATAACTAGCATCAGCAGAGTCAACTACTTGAAAATCAACAGAAGAAATATGAGAAGACTCCTCATCACTGTCGCTAAACAACTGAGCTTTAAACTGTTTAAATCCCATTTGATCATAAAAACTTGCTAAATCATCCACGTTTGGACCATTGTAAACAATATCATCTAAGCCAATGTCAACAGGAGCGGAAGTATCTATAGTGGCTAGAGTCTTAGACAAAAAAGCTTGTTCTTTGTCATTAATAAGATTTTCCTTCATCTTAGAGGCTTTAAAGCTATCAAGATGATCATAAATACCAGATAAACTTCCGTATTCCTTCAAAAGTTTAAGCCCAGTCTTCTCACCGATTTTTGTAACACCCGGAATATTATCTGATTTATCACCCATCAAAGCCTTTAAATCAATGAATTGATCTGCAGAAATACCCATCTTTTCCATAAGATAAGCAGGAGTATATTCTTCAAATTCCGCAACACCCTTACGAGAAATCTCCACAGCTGTACGATCATCAACAAGCTGAATAAGATCCTTATCACCACTGACAATTGTCACATTAAAATGATTTCTTTCAGCTAATTTATCAATGGTTCCAATAATATCATCTGCTTCGTAATTTTCAAGATCATAATAAGGAATGCCTAAATGATCTAACATCTCTCTGATATAAGGAAATTGCTCTCTAAATTCATCTGGTGTTTTAGCACGACCAGCTTTATAAGGCTGATACATTTCCGTACGAAATGTAGTTTTACCAGCATCAAATGCAACTAATACATGACTCGGGTTAATACGTTTCATCATATGATCTAACATCAAATGAAATCCATAAATGGCATTTGTATGAAGACCAGAATTATTTTTAAAACGATCAACTTGATTATATAAAGCAAAAAAAGCTCTAAAGGCTATGGAAGATCCATCGATCAACAACAATTTTTTATCTTTCTTCATAGAGCATATTATAACACAAAGCAATAAAAAAGAGGGATACCCCCTCCTAATCAACTTATCTACTCCGCCAGTAGGACTCGAACCTACGACATCATGATTAACAGTCATGCGCTACTACCAACTGAGCTATGGCGGATAACCGCTAAGCAACTCCCGTATCTCACAGGGGGCAACCCCCAACTACATCAGGCGTGCTAGGGCTTAACTACTGTGTTCGGCATGGGAACAGGTGTATCTCCTAGGCTATCGTCACTTAACGCTGAAT
>NZ_JBZFUN010000019.1:0-6024 GCF_058314555.1 Streptococcus sp. ALY_211
ATCCGCCATAGCTCAGTTGGTAGTAGCGCATGACTGTTAATCATGATGTCGTAGGTTCGAGTCCTACTGGCGGAGTAGATAAGTTGATTAGGAGGGGGTATCCCTCTTTTTTATTGCTTTGTGTTTGACTAATTATCTTTATTTTATTACTATTTTATTAACTGGTTAAGTATAGGGGGATGTTTTGGATTTAGAAAATAAAATTGATAAGATGGTGAATTCTTTTATTAGCTTTTCAGAACATGATAATGAACTTTTATTTGGTGATTGTCATTCTGGTTTTGAGCTGACTAATACTCAGGAGCATATTTTAATGCTGCTTTTGAATGGAGAACTGACTAATTCTGAGCTGGCTTCTCAGCTGAATATATCTCAGGCTGCTGTCACTAAAGCAGTTAAATCTCTTTTGGCAAATGACTTCTTGATTGCCAAGAAAAGTAAAATTGATGGTAGGATTATACGCTATTCATTGACTAAAAAGGCTGATTCTGTGGCTCAGGAACATTATGAGCATCATTCTCGCACTTTGGAAGTGTATTCAAAAATATTGCATGAATTTGATAAGAGTGAGCAGGAAGTTATTGAAAGGTTTGTGGATATGTTGGAGAGGGAAGTAAAGTTCTGATGAAATATATAGATGTTGATAATTTGTCTTTTCAATATGATGGTGAAACCGTTCTTGATCGTATTACCTTTTCTTTAAGTAGTGGAGAATTTATCACTTTGACGGGTGAAAATGGTGCAGCTAAATCTACTTTAATTAAGGCTATTTTGGGAATTTTGAAACCTAAGGCAGGTGTTATTAAGATTGCGAGCAAAAATATTCATGGTAAGAAGTTGAGAATTGCATATCTACCTCAGCATATTTCAAGTTTTAATGCTGGTTTTCCATCAACTGTTTATGAATTTGTGAGATCGGGAAGGTTTCAGTATCATAGTTGGTTTAGGAGGTTGACTAAACATGATGATGAGCATGTGAAGGCTAGTTTAGAGGCTGTTGGCCTCTGGGATCTGCGTGATAGAAAGATTGGTAATTTGAGTGGTGGTCAAAAGCAAAGGGCTGTCATTGCACGTATTTTTGCTTCGGATCCTGATGTGTTTGTACTGGATGAACCCACTACTGGTATGGATGGTGGCTCTATTTCTACTTTCTACGATTTAATGCATCATAGTGCCCATGTGCATAAAAAAGCTGTTTTGATGATTACTCACGATTCAGAAGAAGTTAAAGACTATGCTGATCGTAATATTCATCTTGTTAGGAATCAATCATTGCCTTGGAGATGTTTTAATATTCACGAGCCTAGTGGGGAGGGGAATGATGCTTAGTGTTTTTTCTTATGACTTTATGCAGAGAGCTTTATTGGCTATTGTGGCGATGAGTCTGTTTTCACCTATTTTAGGACTATTTCTTATTTTAAGGCGTCAAAGTTTGTTGAGTGATACCTTGAGCCATGTGTCTTTAGCTGGTGTAGCTTTAGGAGTTTTGCTAGGCATCAATACGACGGTGACAACTTTATTAGTTGTTGTGATAGCGTCTGTTGTCTTAGAATATTTGCGTGTAGTTTATAGGCATTATAATGAAATTTCTACTGCTATATTAATGTCTTTGGGACTGGCGATTTCGTTGATCATTATGAGTAAAACAAATAGTTCTTCGATTAGTTTGGATCAATATTTGTTTGGATCTATTGTTACTATCAGTTCAGATCAGGTTATTGGATTATTTGTTGTAGCTGGTTTAGTATTGGTATTGATGGGGATTTTTATCAGACCGCTTTATGTCTTAACATTTGATGAGGATACTGCTTTTGTGGATGGCTTACCAGTAAGGCTTATGTCGTTGATTTTTAATATTATTACTGGCGTTGCTATTTCTTTGATGATTCCTGCTGCAGGAGCCCTTCTGGTATCGACAATTTTGATTTTGCCGGCATCGATTTCTATGCGAATTGCTAATAGTTTTAAGGGTGTTATGCTTAGTTCGATTGTTGTTGGCTTTGTTGGAATGTTCCTTGGTGTTGTTTTATCTTATTATTGGGAAACTCCAGCTAGTGCGACGATCACAGTAATTTTTATCATTGTATTTATATTTGTTAGTTTATTGGATAGGTTTGTAAAAGAATAAAAAGGTATTGAGTGCTTCTCAATACCTTTTTATTTTTAATAAGTCAATACAAAGTATTTCTTTTTTCCACGTCGGATAACTGTAAGTTCATGATCAATTTTATCTGTTTCTGATAAGATATAATCCAGATTTTGAATTCTTTCGCCATTGATATAGATAGCACCGTTTTGTACATCTTCACGGGCTTGACGTTTGGATGTGACGATGTTTGATGCTACTAGAAGGTCGACGATGTTGAGCGGCTCATCCGGTTTAACAGCATAGTTTGGGACGTTGCTGAGCCCTTGTTTAAGCTCTTTGGCAGATAGGTTTTTGATGTTACCGGCAAAGAGTTGTTCTGTTATTTTGAGGGCTTGGTTATAAGCTTTTTCTCCGTGAACAAGGGTGACTACTTCACGAGCCAGTATTTTTTGAGCTAGACGTTGGTGACGCGCCTCATTAAATTCTTTTTCGATAGCTGAAATTTCATCGAGAGATAAGAAGGTGAAAATTTTCAAAAAGCGGATAGCATCTTCGTCCATGACGTTGAGCCAAAATTGGTACATTTCATAAGGCGATGTCTTATCGGCATCAAGCCAGACAGCATTACCTTCTGATTTTCCAAATTTTTTACCGGTTGAGTCTGTAATGAGTGGAACTGTGATGACATGGGCAGTTTTATCAGCTTTACGGCGTATCAATTCAGTACCTGCTGTCATATTTCCCCATTGATCAGAACCACCGATCTGAAGTGTGACATTGTACTTTTGATTCAGTTCATAGAAATCATATCCTTGCATGATTTGGTAAGCAAATTCTGTATAGGAGATACCAGTTTCAATGCGTTTTTTTACGGATTCCTTACTCATCATCGTATTGACTGTAAAATATTTCCCAACATCTCGTAGGAAATCGATGAAGCTAATAGATCCAAACCAGTCATAATTATTAACCATAACGGCCTTGTTATCGCCTTTTTCAAAATCAAGGAAACGGGATAACTGTTTTTGAATTTTGGTTACCCATCCGTCTACAGTTTCTTTGGTTTGGAGACTACGTTCAGCATCTTTGAAGGAAGGATCTCCAATGAGACCGGTTGCACCTCCAACCAGGGCATAAGGCTTGTGACCAGCTAGCTGAAGGCGTCGTGATGTCAAGATAGCTACTAAATGTCCAAGGTGCAGGCTATCAGCTGTTGGATCATATCCGGTGTAGTAGGAGATAGATCCATTTTCGAAAGCTTTTTTTAATGCTTCTTCATCAGTTGTTTGAAAGACGAGACCGCGTTCTTTTAGTTCGTCAAAAATTGTCATAATGTCTCTCCATTGTTTAGTAATACTGTGGTTCATTATATCGTAAACCTAATGCTCATGCAAGTTGAGCGGGTTTCTGTTATAATAGGCTTGAGGTTTAATTATGCTAGATTTGCTTAAAAAATATATGACTCAGTTTCGCTCTTTTGTACAAAATATAGGGAAGAAAGTAGCTGATTTGAATAGAAATCGATCCAAAAAGGATGGGGATGCTGTTGAACTAACAGGTAAGGACGTTGCGTCTGTCTTTTTAGCTAGCTTCAAAACGATCCTTAATTTTATCTATGTGGTTGTTCTCTTAGGTTTCATGCTTATTTCAGGTATGGGGCTAGGCTATCTAGCTAGTCAGGTTGATAGTGTTAAAGTTCCGTCAGAAAATACTCTGGTAGATAAAGTAACCTCTTTAACTTTAGTTTCTAGACTGACCTATTCTAATGGTGATGAGATTTCCAAGGTGGATAGTGATTTGGATAGGACTCCAGTTAAGTCTGATGAGATATCAAAATCTCTTAAAGAAGCTGTTATTGCTACAGAAGATGAAAACTTTGAATCTCACAAGGGTGTGGTTCCCAAGGCTGTGTTTAGGGCTTTGTTGTCTTCTGTATTACCTGTAGGCTCTACGAGTGGGGGATCGACTCTGACACAACAGTTGATTAAGCAACAAGTCATTGGAGATGATCCTACTTTCAAAAGAAAGGCCAGAGAAATCATTTATTCGTTGGCTTTGGAGCGATACATGACTAAGGACGATATTTTAACGTCTTACCTCAATGTTTCTCCATTTGGTCGCAACAACAGAGGAGAAAATATTGCCGGTGTTGAAGAGGCTGCCCAAGGCATTTTTGGTGTGCCAGCTAAGGAGTTGACGATTCCTCAGGCGGCATTTATTGCTGGTTTACCACAGAGTCCTATTGTTTATTCACCATACGATGGCAATGGGACTTTGAAAACTGGAGATGAACTAGAATATGGTTTGGAACGCCAGAAGAACGTTTTATACAATATGTATCGGAATGGCTATTTAAGTAAAAAAGAATATAACAGCTATAAAGAATATGATATCAAGTCTGATTTTATTCAGTCTAAGGCTGCTCATGTATCTGAACATGATTTCCTTTACTATGCTGTTATGAATGAGGCGCAAGACCATATCTATGATTATTTGATTAAGAGGGATGGTGTCTCAGAAGTTGATTTAAAAAATGATGAAACGGTCGCCAATTATCATCAGCTAGCCTTGGAAGCTCTTCAAACAGGGGGCTACAAGGTGACATCAACGATTGATCATTCTATTTATAAAGCCATGCAAGCAGCGGCTAAAAATCAAGGTAAGTTGTTAGATGCTGGAAATTCCGGGACCGTTGAAGTTGGGAATGTCTTGATGGATAATCAAACAGGGGCGATACTTGGTTTCATAGGTGGTCGAAATTATAAATCCAATCAAAATAATCATGCCTTTGATACTCGTCGTTCTCCTGGATCTAGTATCAAGCCGGTCTTGGCATATGGAGTAGCTATTGATCAAGGTTTGATGGGTTCAGGTTCTGTCCTGTCTAATTATCCTGCTCGCTTTTCAAATGGCTCGAAAATTATGCATGGTGAAGATGAAGGGACTCAAGCAGTCACTCTTCAAGAAGCGCTGGATGTTTCTTGGAATATCCCTGCTTATTGGACTTATCAGATGCTTCTCAATCAAGGCGTAGATGTGGAGTCATACATGACGAAGATGGGCTACAGTATCGATGACTATAGTATAGAAAGTCTCCCTCTGGGAGGTGGTATCGAAACAACGGTATTGCAACAGACTAATGCTTATCAGGCTATTGCTAATGGTGGTGCTTATCAAAAAGGCTATCTAATTGATAGGATTAAGGATCAAAAAGGTAAGGTCATCTATGAGCATAAATCTGCACCGGAGCAAGTCTATAGTAAGGCTACCGCAAGTATCTTGACTCGGCTGTTGAGAGGGCCGCTTGACTCTGGTAAGACGACTAGATTTTTAACAGAATTACGCCGCGAGAATTCGGCGCTTGCTAATGGTGCTGATTGGATTGGAAAAACAGGGACAACCAATGATTATAGTGATGTTTGGTTGATTGTTTCTACCCCTGCTGTAACTTTAGGTGGATGGGCTGGCTATGATGATAACTCTTCTTTAGCTTCTATGACTGGTTACCAAAATAATGGTGACTATATGGCCAATCTTGTTAATGCTATTTATAGGGCTGATCCAACTGTGTTTGGCAGTGGTAAACGTTTCCGTTTAGATTCCAATGTCATTAAATCTAATGTTTTGAAGTCTACTGGATTGAGGCCAGGAACGGTCTCCGTTAATGGAGGGCGTTATACACTTGGAGGAAGTACAACCGCTAGCTATTGGGCTAAAAATGGTGCTGGCAGCACAACTTATAGCTTTATGATTGGCGGTAGCAGTAAGGACGACGCTGCTGCTTGGAAATCAGTTACCAAGCGCTAATGTACTGTCAATCGAAATTGATAATGTCTTGAAAAAATCGGTCAGATAAGTGAAAATTGGTTATAATAGTGGTTGAGAGGTATTCCTCTCATGTTTGAATTCTTCATAAGATTTTCCGATTTTATGAA
>NZ_JBZFUN010000002.1:0-262747 GCF_058314555.1 Streptococcus sp. ALY_211
AATAACGCGACTTTTTGGTAGAATAATTAGTGGACATGTTCATCTGCTTTCTATACTGAGTTGGAGGATTCTAGTATATCAGACGAACATGTCTTTTGTGTTGCACTTCATTTTACAACGCGGGAATATTTTTTAATGAATAAATTCAAGATATTTCATTTAATTCTGGTAATATCTTTTTGTAGCTTAAGTTAAGGTATTTGTCCAATTTCTATCTTAAATTTAATCTATTGTTTTTTCTTGACATTACACTATTTCAGTGTTACTATCTGAAAAGTTTAGGTCGTTATAAGTGTGAGGAGAATATATGAAAGAAGAGGTTATATTATTGTGGGGATTACTCATACTCACTATTATTTTACTAGGGATAGCTGGTTACGGTGTTAAGAAGAAGGTGTTCCCTATACTTTCTTTAGTTCTTATTCCTCTCATCGCTAGTATTAGTTTTATATTTTTTACTGCTTTTTGGAACTAAAACCATTGACTTCCCTATAAAGAGGCCGGACCAAAGTCCAGCCTCTTTCGTATGGCACTAAATTTAGCAGCATAATACAGTTATTGATTTTTCCTTTATCTAGGTGAGCCAATAGTATGCATTTAAATTGCAATTATCTGTTTAATACAATAACTGTCTGGATTTATATGCTTATGCTGACTTCTCAAGTCTTACATGATTTTCTTTTTTTAATAAAGTTAGATACCTAATGTTTACAATGCTTGCATCTACTTTCGCTCTGATTTAGCTATTTTGGTTGCTGCGAAGTCTCCTCAAGTATATGCCATTTTAGCATTTTTATCATGGACAATACAATAAATAATTGCTCTAAGGCCATATCACTTTGGCACAACCTATCTATGATAGTCGTTATTCTCCCATTTCCTGATGAAAAATCTGTTACGTGCGGCAAAATACTAAACCAAAACCTCCTCTCAACATTCCAGATAAGCATACTACCTACTAGGTAAAACCAAGCTTTTATAATATATTTAGATCTCGGATGACGCATCCAAAATGCTTTTTGCTTAGCCAATCGTCTATATAAGATAAAGACAAGAATACACATATCCGACTATTTCCTTTTTGTATAAATATATTTCTAAGGAGGGAGGGGGAATCATTAAAGATGCACACTAGCCATAGGTAGCCCCAACATTTCCACCATGGTAAGATGTTATTTGCAGAGAGTCCGCATCGATATTATAGTTACCAACAACATAGCAATTAGCATCTTTTTGGTTAGACATCTTAATAATATATTGTAAGACATCACTAGACTTACTTTTATAAACTTCGATAGCGACCATACGATATTTATTGGTATGACAAATAATAGCAAAAGTCTGAGCCATAGCTGGTTCTGTCATAAACAGTCGATTTTTGATCGTTCCCTTAAAGTCTGCTATATGTTTAGTATCTGCTGCTTTTTGCGCAATTCTTACTGATGATTTTACTTTTTTGATTGTCTTATCATCATGAACTCGTATATTGTTTTTTTCAAGGGTAGACTTAGCCTTATAATAGTTTTTTTCATTTTCGCTAAGAGAATCTGATCCCCCTCCATTTTGCTGATTTCGGGAGTAGGCGGACCCCGCTTGATGGTTTTTATTGTTATGAACTTTATTCCAAGCTAATACACCCAAAATCATAATGACTAATACCATAATGATGGCTGTATAAGTTGTTGGAGAGTTTCTTTTCATACTAACACCTTTCTTTATTTTTTCTTCCATTGTGGTTTTTTGTTGTCAGGATAAGCAAAGGTAAAACCTTTTTCTTTTTGTTCCTCTTTACGTACAATACGGTAATTCCAAGTATCGGATTTTCCAAAATGATCAGCACCTGATAGAGGTGTATTTTGCTCGATAATCAAAAGATCCCCATTTTCAAAAACGTGACTGACAATACCAGTATGGCCATATGGTGCTGGTCCACAAGAAAAGATAGCGCCTTCTTTTGGTGTTTTCTTTTCTGAATTCCCAAAGAAAGGTGCCCAAGAAGCAACTTGATCAATTCCATTCCCCGATGTAATACCATCGTGTCCCCAGATGACATTACCAAGCGATTCTGTCAAGTCAACACATTGACCAGAGTGTTCAAGCCATCCTCCTGGTCCTCCATATTGTAAGCCAGCATCTTTTGGATCGTGAGCATACTGCTTTAAACTCGATGGCAAATCCTCAGGTTTATAGCCCCAAGCTGTTGCATCCCCTGGTACTTTACCAGTACCATCAGCTGCATCTCCGCCACCTTCATCAGAGTCTTCACCTCCATCACCACAATCACTAGAGCTGGATCCCCCATCTCCATTTTCATAGTCTTCTAATTCTTTGACGTAGTCTTCCAGTGATTTGTTTTTCTTTTTGTAGAGATATTGGGCACTTTCCTTGCCGACGTAGCGATAATGCCAGTCTTCCGATCCAACGCCAG
This sequence comes from Streptococcus sp. ALY_211, assembly GCF_058314555.1. Classification (NCBI taxonomy): domain Bacteria; kingdom Bacillati; phylum Bacillota; class Bacilli; order Lactobacillales; family Streptococcaceae; genus Streptococcus; species Streptococcus sp. ALY_211. The sequence continues at coordinate 2,429 of NZ_JBZFUN010000002.1, forward strand.
TACTAGATTTATAGTCATCTTTAAACCGTCTAATAAAACCGAGTTCCGCAGCAGCCTTTTCTAAGGCTTGATCATCTTCTTTACTCATTTGATTAAGGGAATCGACAGTAGAAATATCGATGGCTAAGCCTGTCTGGTGTTCAGAAGCCCTAGGAGGCTGAGAATACTCTTGGACAACTTTCTCAGCTTCTTCTTTAGAAATCCCACGGTCTTTCATTTCCTTGTCAACGTAACCATTGTAGAGTTCTTCTTGCTTCGCCACGCTACGATACCCTGAAATCAAATGGAATTTAGGATTAATTTCTTGAGCTTTTTTAAGCAACTGCTCGGTCGCGTTTTTAATGCGGGAATCGACTTCAATATTTCCGACTTGCGAAACCTTTGGATTCATCTCATCTTTTTTATTATCACGATTGACAACAACTAACTCCCAGCTCTTATAATCAACACTAGGTAAGTCGGATTTTTTTGGCTCATCACTTTCTTCCTCATCCTCACTATCATCCGAAGATTTATCTGATTGCTTACTAGCTGCTTTAGCAGGTTTTTCACCATACTTGTCAATGGCTTTCTTATCCAACCACTTATATTTTTGTCCAATCATTTCGTAAGCGGATTTTAAGGAATTATAATAGTTTGGATCTGTCGCCCATCCTCCATCTGCGATCGCTTTAAGAGTAGATAAGCCATCGGTATTATTGACAGCTCCAGCATAGAGGGTTTGATTGTGCATAAACTCAGCCTTCCCTACGATACCAGCATCGTAGGATTTAAAGTAAGCATAACTACCACCTGTATTATCACCAACTGTGATCCCTGGCCCTCTGTCACTAACAGCGTCATCACCGTAGTATTCCATGGTTTTAGGAAAATCAGCCTTGGTCGACCATTTTACCCCTCCCATATTATGACCTTGCCAAAACGAGGTGCCATTAGGATTACTAAAATTAAAACCGTATTCAATATAGGTTTGTGCTATAGAAGCTGACGGTAAAAATCCTCCTGCCCCCCAAGATTTGATATAAGCTTCCTCATGCTTTTTCACAAATTCTTCAATGGAAACATTTTCAGAAACTGTCGTGTCTCCTGTGCTACCATTGCTATTTGTATCCCCATCGCCATCATCGGTGCTACAAATCGCTGAGATGGAAGCCCCTCCTCCTGCGACTCCAACAAAAAAGGTAGTCACTAGTGCGACCGACAATACCGCTAATAAAACAACGGCAAGAATAGGAAGCAGCTTGAGCCACAAGGCTTTTTTAGCACGAGCTTTAAGATACCTGTTCATAACGCTCCTTTTTTAGTTGAGAAGAATCTCTAATAAATACCAGATAATCCCGATGCCTGTAAGGAAAAATACTGCAGGAAATAAGCGTTTCCTTAAGAAATAGTCATTTCTCTGCTGCTGTCGGTCATATAAATCACCATTGTCATCACCAAACATCTCTGTGTAGCTGTCTCTAGCATCTCTGTAACCACGTTGAGTATCATCGACGACATTTATAAAGCGTTGTCGTATCGAGCGTTTCCGGCGATCTTCTCCTTCTGGCTCCTCCTGATTTTCCAGATCTGCAATATAGTCTAGGTGTCCATCATAATCATCATCCTCATAACGATAATCATCAGGACTCGCCAATATTGTATCGTCTTGTCCTTCTACCTGAGACTGTTCATCAAAATAGTTTGTCATTGCATACCCCTTTGCTATTTCTCACGGTTTAAAAACTTAGAGATCCCACGACGTGGTATTGTCTCAAAGTGATCGACGACCTTTGTTGTGACTGGAATCCCTTTAATTTTAAAGAATAAGGTTCTCTTTGAGTCTGATAAGCCTGACTTACGATTACGGATTGTATGCAGCTCTTCTTTTATCACCTTAAAATCATCAATGTTGATCCTATCTAAGTCCATAAAAATAGCTTCATACTCTTTGTACTTATGTCGATTATTATACCTTTGCTGATATTGCTTTTCTGGGGCAAATGTTTTCGTAAAGAGTCCCACTTTTCGTGCTATACTCTGGCGATGTTTTCTTTCCAAAAAGCCAACAAATAATAAAATCAAGATGAACAGCAGACTGTTCAGACCAAACTCGTTCGTTAGAGTGATGGGCAAAAACATGAAGGCCAAAAATAGCTTAATAGCATTTCTGCGACCCGTTGCTAGTAAAATCAGGATGAAAATCATTCCCATAAATAGATAGGGAGAAAAAGCTAATGTGAGGTAAGAAAGACCATAAAGAGCAGCTAGGTAAAAGTAACTATAAGCATAACTAAATAAGATACCTGTCCCAAAAACAACTGTTATCACCATGCGTAGCCAGAAAAAAGTTCTTAAGCTCTTGGTTGAGTTAAAATAGTTGACGCTAAAGAGATGCAGCATTTTCAATCCATTCGTAAACATTTCCAATCTCCTTTATTACATCGATTCCAGATAGCGATAACGTTCCAATTCCCAGTCACTAAACTCCTGGGCAAATACGATATTTGAACCACCTGAAATATTCATCAAAAAGACACCTTCGGATAGGCGTGGCAGGGTATCCAGCTCACTTTCTCGTAAAGATCCTAGAGTTTGTGCAATTGGTCCAATAGCTGACTCTTCTGTTTGAGCAAATAGGCGGTATTGAGTCGCTTCAAATAACCGTCGAACGGCATTGGCATAATCTGACAGTCCTGCGTTATTTGTTCTCAAGACATTCTGCAGGCTTCTCATCTCAAGGACCATAGCTCCGAAGTTTCGTTCAACCGTATTTAAAATATCTGCGAGGTAGCTGACGGATTGACTATAGCGCTCATCCAATATTTTATCTGCACTTGAAATATTAATAATGGAATGGATATATTGCGCACGATTTTTTTCTTTGCCGTCAATCAGATCCTGTTCATATTTTTGATTTTCAAGCTTACCATTTGCGACTACATACATTTGAATCAATCGTAGAGTTTGGATCATCTGCAGATTCATCAAGCGATCATCATTGATACTTGATAAATCAAAGGTGACTGACGCTTCTCGGCTAAAATCCTCAAAGGTGGTAATCCCGTCAAAAAATGGATACTGGGATTTAAGATCATCAAAGTTATTGATCAGATTTTCCGTCATTTTTCTTTTATTGTCATTATCTCCTCCAGGATTATTGGCATAGTAGATGCGTTGATTATCTAAAAAGGAGATGAAATCCGTTAAGATAGGGAATTGTTCCTCGACGATATTTGTGATGCGATTATCTGGATCATCGATCGTCTCATCTGGATTTTCTGGCCAAAAATTGTTGTAAACATAAAATTGACGAACCATACTTTTAAGATGACTAATATGTTCGCCATCAAGATCAGGAGACCAGGCTTGGGCGATAGAAGCAATGGCTTCGATATGATTGGTAAAAGATGTCCGCTCATCTACAGTTACCCCATCTTCATAGGTATTGGTCGGTAGAACTTGCATGATATTGAGCTTATAACTATCGCTAATCCCACTCATATCAATTCTGATTCCATGCTGGATTTCATTAATACGTGGGATACCTGGCTCACCTTCATTTGTCCGGCAAAATGTCTTATCGAGATCGATATTGAAAAGTTTATTACCACGGGCATAGAGGGTATCCGCATTCTTGACAAAAAACGTCTTTTGCCCCATTCCTGAAGAACCTGAGATGATCATATTAGGACGCTTTCTATTCTCATCGCGTGTCAATAAATCAAAATTAAAGACACCTTCTGTTAAGGTCGCACCAAAGAATGATCCATAAGGATCCTCTAGCTTAGTGTGATCTCCCCAAAAGCCTGCTCCCAAAGCTGTCACTAAGAGGGGCTGGGGGCGCCTTGAGTTTGGCGTATTTTCCAGACGGTTAGCAGGAATGAAGGGAGCATGATACTCTAGCTCTTGCTCTCCCAAAAAAACTGTCAACTCAAAACGAGAAACCTCATTTTTAACACGTTCGACTTCATTTGCTAATTCTTCTGGGGTTGAAGCAGAGATATAGATGCGAACCCAAATGCCTTTGACACTCGTCCCAAAGGTACGGACAATCTGCTCCATGTCCCTCAATTCTTCGAATTCGTCATATTCTCTTTGCTCATCCATAGCTGTCCGGCTGTGACCGAGGCGACTTTGTTTTTCAGAAATCGACTTCCTAAATGCATCATCTAACTCTTGTCGTTCGATCTCTGAGACGTGCATGAAAGATATGGTATCGCGAATCCCCATAACCTCCTTTGCCCAGAAATAGCCAAGACCATTTTGCGGAAAACCTGTGACAAAGATAGAGGTATGATAGCCGTCCCCACTATGCCAAGAATCATTGCTTTCTGTAAAGCTGATATTGCCCTTGGGCTGGGTTTGCTTGATGAAATAGTGGTCAAACCCTTGTTGTTGCTGCTGTTTAAGTTTCTTTTTGTTTAACCGTGCCATATCTAAACCCTTTCATTTTGATTGTTATACTGCTTAATAATTTGTCTTTTTTTAGCATCACTAACCACGCGCGGGCTAAAGCCAGAATTACCAGATGAGATACAATCTCTCACATTCTTGGCTAGCTCACTAGGGGTATCTCCAAAAATTAAAATCAGAAACTCTGAATTGTAGAGTTCTGCACTGACACGCTCTTCCATCTCGATATTATTTTGCAGAGCCCGCCTTCTGTCTTCCAGCTGCTTTAGTAAGCGCCTATCTAGGTTAGGATTTGAGATCTGGGCTGTGATTTCCCTATAAATACGATTGCTCTCATTGATCTGATTTGCGGTATTGGTTGGTAGAGTTGTCCCCTCAAAGGTCAAAGGACGTGGGTAGCGGGCTAAAAATGACGTAAAACTGGTCACCACATAGTCCTGCTCCTCCTCAGATAGGGAACCTAGGTCTTGTCCTTCTACCTCTAAAATCTGCATATAGCGCGTGTATTTATTATTGATTCTGATTGGGTGTCCCTTTTCCTCTGTGACAATGGCTACTGTATCCATCAAGTCAGCGGTCGAGAGAAAGTCATTATCCATCTCTTCTGGTGCCATAAATTCAAAGGACTGGTCTCTCAGGCGGCTCAGACGACTGCTACTTGTTGCTGCAGGACTTGCGCTAGACTTAGACTTTTGAGCTTCTGTCGGCATGATGTTGGGGCGGTTCTCAAGGTTTTCTACTCTACTTTTAATCGCAGCTAGGCGGCTTGATCCCGCCCTCGTGCCATTTTTCTTTATAGCCATTCATTTACCTCACTATTCATTGATACACTTCTATCATAACGAAAATTTGGTTGGATAGTTTTTATAATAAAAAGTATTGTTCTTGACGATAGAGAAGCATTGATCTATTGTGTGTGATTCTTTTCATCAAAAAAGCTGTTCTGAATTAACTCCGAACAGCGTATAGAATAGAAATTAACCAAGTAAGTGAGCATGCTATAATCCTTTTAATAATCGTTAACCTACTCTTCCTTTTCTAGATGTTCCTTATAGTAGTTACTTCCCTCTCTGACATAGTTATTCACTTCATCTATTTGAATCTTATCATTACTAACTTTTTTAAACTCTAGTGCCTCTAGATCATTACTTATTTTTCCAGCATCCCAATCAATCGTATACTTCTCCTCATGATAATATATGGTATCACCAGAAATAGTAACTGGATCATCTGGGACTACTGTTCCATTGGAATCCAGATACCATTTGCCATCCATGGTTTGTTTGCTGGATGAAGGCTGAGACGACGTTTTTGAAGCGTCATTTCTTTTGGAGCAACCTACTAAAAGCAACAGGCCTCCTAGAAGTAAAATTAAGGTTCCTAGTCTAAATTTTTTCATGCTTTCCTCCTTATCATCACGGATATGCTTTTGCTGTACTAAGTCAACTCTATTCTCGTCTCTACTTTATCAAAAATTTAGTTGGATAGTTTTTATAATAAAAAGTATCGGAACCTCCTTAATTATTTTGCCAAAGATGGTATAATGAGGGCAAGGTGCATATGAGGTGGTTTTTATGTTAAAAGATAGTTTTTATGAGATGAGTGTCTTTCTTTTATTGGTTATTCTGGCTTGGAATGTTTTTTGTGCGATTGGCTACTATATCATCGGTAAATTCTTGAGCGAAGAGCAAGTGCTATCAAGATGGGGACGTATTATACTCTTAATCCCTTTGATGCTCTTTGGCGGTTTAGGAGTGTCTTTAGTTTCCTTGGTGAGTGATATTCCTGGAGAAACTGCTGACTTTCGAATTGCCAGAAGGATCGGTAGGCATCTAACCATTATGATGGCAATTGCAGTTGTCATGTTTATTATTGGACTTTTCGTTCAAACATTTGGATTTAACATAATAATATTTGTTATTGTAATATCTATAATCACGGCAGAATTATCTACTCCTACTGTACATGTCACGAAGGGTTCCCTTTTCACCTTTACTAAATAGTTTTATATTTGCTTAATATTGAATGTGGCACATAATTATCCACAACGATTTTATAGTGAAAATATCAATATTTACCTACTTGAAAAGTTTCTGTAAGTACTAAAATTCTACCATTGAGTGTCGTTGATATTAATGGCAATTGTATATCTCACTAAGCAAAAAGCAACGGAGCTTTGTCCGTTGCTTTTTGCTTAGTTGGAACTATCTTATCTCAAACTCTTATTATTTAGAATAGGTCAAACTAATCAACGATAGTTCCTCCTTCTTTGACTTTTTAGTCTTTGCTGTTTCATAAAATCGTCTTTACGACTTTTTTCTTCCTGTTTCTGTGATGGTACACTTTCTTCTGGTCCTTGCATCAGTTTGCCAGAATATTTTTCCATATTACTGTCAAGTTTATCTCGTTTATCTGCATAATTGTTTCCTGTTTTAGAGAGGCGAGTTTCCTTAGCTACTTGTCTAGCCTGTGGTTTTCCTACACCACGCTTAGTAGCATTGGTCACAGCATTATGACGGGCGACCGAACTTTGAACAGCTCCAACTAGGCCACCTGTTCGTGGATTTGATTCCTTCCCTCTGACAATACGATTAGTAGTCTTTCTAGCAGCACTTCCAGTTTTCTTTGCTATTTTCCTTGCGTTATTTTGAAGTTCATTGACCTTTGTAGCGGTTGCTTCGAGCTCACCACTGCCGTAAGATTTCGAGGCTGGACTAATCCAATCTTCAATAAACTGACTGCCATTTATCATCACTATCATAACGCTAATATAAAGGAAAAATCTAGCCAGCAATCCTTCGTAATATCCTAGACTGCTGAAGTAGGTGCCGGAGGAGCCACCAAAGCTCAGCTTGAGGGTACCAATGTTCTGAAGAACTTCCATGCTAAGCTTGAGCATGGCTATATCTAAGAAGAAGGCTGAAATCCCTGTCAACAATATTGTTACGAATTCTTTTAATTTAGCTGGATTTCCGACATTGATATAGGCGACAATGGGGGCAAACCAAGACTGATAGATAATCCTAAAAATAGAGATCCCATACTTGATGATCATGACGGAAAGCACGATGACCAGAACGATCTGCTGAGCAAAAAGGGTTATCCAGTTGACCTTGTAGCGCAGGTAAACTGGTGAGAATAACCCGTATAGGTTCCGCATCTTAGCTTCTGGAGAAGCTTCAATCACAACCAAATCATTTTTTCCATCCCCTTCATAATTGCCCAATTTATGACTTAGGATACTTGCCACTCCTTTATAATTTTGATTATTATCACTTTTCTTAATAAAATTATCCAAGGTTTGTTTATCCGGAGAGCCGTACCAGTCGTCAAAATGGGTACTCATGATATTATCTTTGGTAATCTTGTTGAGCTCGATGCCTTTTGGGGCCTTGGATTGGAGGAGATAGCCTGTCTCAGCATCATAGCCCAGTTTTTTGGTATCAAAATTATTTTTGACTAACTGCAGGAGGTCTGTAGTATTGTCCTTGATGGGCTGCAGGGCTAGGGAAGTCTCATGATTTTTGCCATTGGCATCGTACTTGTAGAGCTCTTGACTGCTGGTGCCAAAGAGGTTGGCTGCAGAGCCTATCGCCTGGGGTAGAAAGGCCGTGGTAAAGGTGGCAAGGATCACTCCGACCAGCAGATCCTTGTAGCGGGCCAAGGCATTATTGCCAAACCAGGCTCCTATAATATAAAGAACGGCGGCGGCGACACCGATCGTCATCCCCAGTACCTTCATCCAGGTGTAAAACTGACCGAAAAAGGTACCCGTATCTGAAAAGCTGTCAATAAAGCCAAATAATTTAAAGATATTTCCTATGATGTTCTCTAGGGCACTGGTAAAGGAATAGAGAGTCTTCATGACCAGCTCAGGGATCTTCATAAGGAAGGTCATCATTTTGGGCATAGGACTAAGATAGACCGACCATTGGTTATAGAATTCTCCCATTGCCTTTGACGTTTTTTGGTCAGTTATATCGTTACCAATCTGATCAGAAAAATCAAATACTTTCCCATCGTTGATAGAACTGATCATTTCACTCAAATTTGCGAACTTTTTGGCCATGAGACATCACTCCTTATCCTTGGCATTAGGAGTTTCATAGGGGCTTGAAACCGGTTCTTTAGTCACTAGGTAGCCGTACTTGGCTTTTCTGTCTTTCTTGATCTCAAAGCTGATCCGATTGGTATCGACTTCACCATCAGTAGATTTGGTGGTAACGACGTAAGTCATTTGATAGACTCCGTCTTTTTGATACTTGACAGACTCTAGCAGGGCTGTCTGGACATCCGCTTTTTCAGGATAGGTGTATTTGGCATCCCCATTAGATAAAAAGTCTGTGATGTTATCCTTTGATCCTGAGTAGTAGAAGGATAAGAAATAACGGCCAAAGACATCTGCTGCGTGCTCATTGTCAACCACATCAGCTGTCTGTGCCTGCTCTTGGTAGGCTTGGGTAATGACACCGTTGGTCTTGTTGAGTGATCCTTTATTGATCAAGCCAAAAACAATCCCTATCAGCCCAATCAAGATGGCTAGGATAGATAAGATAGAAAACCTGATATTGATTGATTTGATTTGTTGGCGGATTTCCATTTCATTGCGTTTAGCGGCCCGCTCTTTATCACGCTCTAACTGGGAAACAGCCTCTTGAGGTCTAAAGATATCTGATACCTCTTCAGGAGTTGGTAGTACAAACTGTGCCATCTGCTGATTCGTGAGGTCTAGGCTAAGCTTATAGGCCTGCATCACTTCTCTAAAATAGGCAACCACATCATCGTAAGTATAGCCTGCCGCTGCATAACCTCTTGCTGTAGAGCCTCTAAACCCTTCCTGGATAAAAATCGTTAAGATATTAGTATAGTAGGCATTAATGGTGAACCCTTCTATGGCTACTTCATCGATGGTACTTGGTTTAAATCTTCCCTCTTTCAATCCTTCCTCATTATTGGCTAGAGATACTTTCTTAAACGAAAAGTCCCCTAAGACTTCCTTGATTGTCCCAAATAGCAGCTCTGCATGTGAGAATGGCAGATAGGAGTGCTTGAGACACTCTGCAATACCATCGCTGACACCACTCGAAAAATAGGTGTCATCCAACTCTTTAATCATTTGAGATAATTCAGGCATGTCACTAGGAGACTTCCCTTTTTGCCATTCAATGTAAAGGAAGGATGTATCGCTAAATATAGCATTTTTAACAATACTTCCCATATGTCTTTCCTTTCATTAATAATAATCAACTACCTGCCAAGGTAGCAGCGTAGGCTATGATACCTGTTATCATGGCCATAATGACGACACCCATGATAACCCACATAATATGAGCTTTGGCCCATTTACGTGTACTATCAGAAATCATGAGTCCAATAGATCCGATAATTCCCATCAGTGCTGCAACAGACATTCCAATCAATTTGGCATTTTGTCCAACTTCGTCGGCACCTTTTTGCAGTTTAGCCGTTGGATCTCCGCCGGCCGCATAGACCTTGTTGCTAAAAGCTGCTAGGCTCACTAAAATAGCTAATACTGTTAGAGTTTTGACCATTGGCTTAACCATTTGTCTACTCTTGATCAAAAAAATGTGCATTTTGTTTTTCACATTTAATCTCCTTTCTTGTTCTTGTTTCCATCATACCTTATTTTGGGAGGAAAACTTTTTATTATAAAGAGTTCTCATTTTTGTGGGTGCTTGGTTGATACCATTGAACCTTCCTCATGATTTATACATAGCTTTTTCTTTTTCGTTCTCTAGGATTTGCGGGTATCTGATTGGTGTTAAGGGTTACTGGTTCAGAAACCTTATCCTTAAGATATTCTACTGATAGGACAGACTCATGATTTTCATCCCATGTCGCATTAACAGCTCCTACTTCTATCAAGGTCTCAGACCACTCAGGAGGGGTGGATAATTTTACAGGGATGATTTCCAAGCAGCGTTTATCCTTGTGCTCTCGTTTACCATTTTCAAAGCGTTGAGGGGCCTCACCGGTCTCTTTAATGATCACACGATACCATTCATCGATACGTCCCAATAATTCTAACTGCTCGGAAACTTCATCAATGATTTCATCTTGAAAGAGACGCTTCAAAGGTCTGGCTCCCATTTCAACATCCACCCCATTACGGATGAGGTAGTTGAAATATTGTTCTTTATTTTCAACGACTAATTCAATATGATTTTTAAAGAAAAATTTACGCTGGTTCTCAGCAACAAGCTTAACAATATCTGTCAAAATATAGTGATCTAGCATATTAAAAACAATAATAGCTCCCCAGCGATTAAGGAACTCTGGTCTAAATTTTGTTCCGAGAACTGCTTTGACAGATTTGACCAGATTATCATATTCATCCTGGTTCATATGACTGATACCACCACGTTTTCGAGCATTTTCATTTTTGATTTTTTCTGCTCCTTCATTGGTGGTGCCAATGATAATAACATCTTTGCAGCTGATTTTTTCTCCTTGGCCAGTTGAGACATGACCATCATCTAGTATCTGCAAGAAAAGATCCCAAATAACAGGTGCTTTATCCAGCTCATCAAATAAGAGGACTGAGTAGGGTTTTCGTTTGACTTGATCTGTTAGGATACCACGACTATTTTCATCTGCCGATCCGATCAAACGCTCCAGGGCATTAGGAGTATTGAACTCTGAACAGTCAATACGTATCATTTCACTCTCTTGACCAAATTCACACTCAGTCAGAGCTTTAACCAGCTCGGTTTTTCCTGTACCAGTAGTCCCGACAAACAAAAATGATCCTCTGACAGATGTCGAATCTGATAATTTTTGTTTGGATCGGGCCATGGCACGCGCTACTTTTGCAATTGCAACATCTTGCCCTTTAACCCGCTTGGATAACTCTTTGCGGTAGTTTATCCGGTTTTGCCCTCCGATACGAGCAATAATATCTACGGGAATATTCTTACGAGTGGCTAAGACTTCTGCAATATCTCTGATGTCTAACTCATCCTTGCCATCGACGACAGCGTGGGCCACAGCTGTATCAATAAGGTCAATCGCTTTATCCGGGAGAGCAAATTCCGGAATATACCGTACAGATAATTCTACCGCTGCTCGGACGACATCCTTGGAAATGGTAATATCCTGAGTTCGTTCAAATTGCTCCTTAATATGATTGAGCATATAAATGGTATTAGGAATAGAGGGTTCATGGATAGGTATTTGGGTTATTCGACGATTTAATGCTTTATTTTTTTCAATAGACCGGCGATACTCTTCTGGAGTTGTAGCGGCAATCAAATTAATTTCCCCGCGGGCTAAGGCAGGCTTAGCTGTTTCGGCTATATCTTGCATGCCTTCTCCGCTAGAACCCGCTCCGACGATTTGGTGTACCTCATCAATAAAGATGATATTGCGGTCTTTGGTATAGGTCAGCTCTTCAAAAATACAGCGGGCAATGCTAACACTATCCATATAGTCTCCATTGGGTAATTTTTTCGTTCCTTCAATGCTGGATAGTTCCAATTCCCAGAAAACTTTCTGATCCAAATTGGACTTTTTGGGAGCTTCTCCTTTTAGTACCTGAACAACAATTCCTTCTACAATGGCAGACTTTCCTGTTCCTGCTTCCCCTACCAAACAAGGGGTATTTTTCTTTGTTTTATTCAAGGTTGTATAGACTTCTTTGATTTCTGTGTCTCGACCAAAAACCTCAAAATCATCCAGTCTACTAGATAATTTCTCATTCATATTAGTACAGAAAAACTCTAGGAAAGAAAACCCCCACTTATCGATACCATAGGCTGTGTAATGAGTTTTTTTACCGTAATAAACCTTTTTGGGTATCTCCTCATCTCCATGAGTTCCTGCATTCGTCAAGGGATGATTGTTCTCTTTATTATTCTCTGTCACTGTCTCCCTCCTTTTAAGCACGATTGCGCGAGCGGTCTACGTCTGCTAAGACTTTATTCTTATAGTCAATAGATTTAAAACTGTGTCGGCGGGTCGTCAAAAATAATTTAACCGCATAAAAGTTAGTTTTCTTATTGAAAGGAAAGACCAACCAAAACATGAACATAATATCTACCAGTAAGAATAAAACCAACATCCATATCCTTGTCTTTGGAAATAGATCCCCAAGAAAATAGTAAACGCCTACTGGCTCTAGGGTGACCAAACAAAGACTAGTGATACGCATCCCCATGACTTTGCTGGGAGCGAATAAATCTTTTGGAATTGTAATATTTTCACGTAACTGATTCATTGTGACCTCCTTTATAAGTTAGGCTGTTAGCTTAAGTCAAGCCAGTATCCAAAACCATTGATGATCAATAGAGCTTAGGATGCCATTCCCAAATTTGACTAGAAACATTCAAGTATTGTTGAATCTAATCAGATACCTCGTCAGCATCCATGGTTACAGAAGTAACTGGGGAGCTAAAGTGGTAACTACCATCTTTAACCGCTCTAATATTACTATTTAACTGCTTAATAATAGCCTTAGCTGTTGTAATATTATCCCCAGCAGTTGTTATTTTTTCTGTGCTGGTATCAATAGAACGCTGAACTTCATCAATATCACTCTGCTTTTCAGTCAAGGCATCACCTACTAGATACTTGAGATCATTTTCCATATCTTCAATAGATTTTTCATTAGACTTCACGCTACTGTCTAAGGTCTTAATTGATTTATTCAATTTTTTAATCTGACCTTTTTGGAATTTTTTCTCATCTCCAAAAGCTTTTAGAGCAAAATTTTCTCTTGATAAATTATCCACAAATGTTTCTTTATAGAGTTTACTTTGTGGGGTCACCAAAAAATAAACTGAATCCTCTCCCTCTTCTTGTGCCTCAGAGGAGGTTTTAGGAGCGTCATCCTTATCATGTAAATAGTCGTCGTAATTTTCCAAATCAACATCTACACCTGTGGTTGCTGCTGTTTTATTGGTAATTTGAATAGAGAGAAGGTCATAATCTTTTGGGACATTTTTAATGACTGCTACCATCTTAGAATCCGTCACAGGGATGATATCCATGGTCATATCGGTACTGTCTGATAAGGTGCGTAATTCCCATTGAAGATTATCAGGACTGATACCTCGGTCTACTGTAGTAGTGTAATCAGAGGTATCAAACTCTAATAAAATAATGCCGTTCTTTTTAGAATAGTCTTCTGTCTTCATAACAATCTTACCCGTTCCATTCTCAAACTCACGTTCTGTGGCTAATTGATCAGATGAGTAAGTGACCCGTTCGGCTGAAAAAATCCCCATTAGAAGTAACCCAGCTAGAATACCTAAATAAGTACAAAAGGTAATAAATTTTCGAGTGACGATAGACATTCGTCTGGGTTTGAATTTTTTCTGGTGCTTTGGTTTCAAGAATCCTTTCAGACGCTCAATGGGACTTTTACGCGTTAAAGTCATCTCATTTTTTTCCATAATTCCCCCTAAATCATATATTTCATTGGTATCATATCATGATTGTTCGCTAAAAGAGTTTATAATAACAAGTTCTTGACTATATGTTGGAATCCTCCGCTTAAGTATCAGATCTGCAAAGAAAGGACAGCTGTCTTATGACTACTATTGATCGTTTTCTCACCTTTATGAATCTACAAAGAGAGAAAATTAGGTAGAAACAACAAGATTAATATCAAGATAGCTAGTAATACAATATAGCGCAAAAGTCGTAAGAACTGTCCAATACTTTCTGATATACATAAGAGAATAAATGTCCCAAAGCCCAGTAAGGCTAGCTGATGTAATGAGGGGGTAAACTGATACTCCCCCAAATTAAAACGAGTCAAATAATCATTAACATAGCTCATTAGCTTACTGACTAACCATACCAAACCAGTTGAAATCATTAAGGAATAAATGATTCTGATTATTATCCTAGATGTTTCTTGATGCTTCACAAGGATTAATTTTTCTTGAGACGGAGTTCGTTCTACTCTAGAGATATATTTCTGTGATCGATTTACCAAGGAATCCCTGTCAAAAGATGTTTGTCCTTTATAAGCCCGTCTATGATTTCTATGACGCATTTTAACCTCCTACTATATATTATGGATACTATTATAGGAGAAAAAGGAGCAGGTACTTCTTATAATAAGATGTTTTCTATTTCATGTTCTTTTGTCTACTTGCTCAGTGATCAATAGGAACTCTAATTTCCCAATTTTCTATCGTTTGTGTAGAGGCTATAGCGTTTTAGACTGTTAAGAAGCTCCATCATAAAAGAAAGGATCGTTAAGCAAACTAAATCGTCTTTTTAATACACTTAAAAACGCCTCCTTGCGGAGGCGCTCAGTACCCAAGTCGATAGGGCTGTTGGTTGGCTGATATTCTTAAAGCCACCCCAAAATACAGAGTTCTCTTAGCTTGGAGGTAAAAAGTCATTAGGACACCTTATAAAGGTAGTATTATCGCTCTAAAGAGAAGGCATTTGAGGTCGGCTATGTTATAATAATTTCATCATCTCTCAACTTTCGTTGGGAAACGAAAGGGGGGGATCATATGCGAGAGTTCTTTGACGTCTTACTTGCGCTCGGAGTAAATGTGATGAGTCATCTCATTTACAAATGGCTAGATCGCAAGGACAACAGAGATGATTAGCCTAACCACCCTGTTAATCCGAAAGGAACATAAAAAAAACACCCTATCTATTGCCGTAGATAGGGTGTTTGGGTGTCTATGCGACAGTTCTTTGTACTTAGAGTGTATATTTTTATTTATTTTTTGTCAACTTTTTTAGGCGTGATGCCATGAACACTTAAAAACGCCTCCTTGCGGAGGCGCTCAGTGCCCAAGTCGATAGGGCTGTTGGTTGGTTGATATTCTTAAAGCATTCTACAAATTTAAGTAAAGGATTAACAGCTCTATCTTAGGGGTTATGGCTAGTAGGTCCACCTACTAGCGATTGTTCTCTTGTACTGAAACAAAAGAACTCATGACTGGACTTGGGCACTGCTGGGATTATTTCTTCCCATATACATAGGTAAATTGGCTGGCTTGGGCTGGGCTAAAGGTGCGGTAGGAAACCACGCCTAGTCCCATGGCATTGGACTCTGAAATGAGAATGCTGCCGTCTTTCTTGACGGCCTCAACAATGGCCACATGGCCGTAGTTGGGGTCGGCACCAGCTTGACCCGGTGAGAAGGAGAGGGCGGCGCCAACCTTTGGCTTATGACCTGTCTCATAGCCTGGCTTGTACTGCCAGTCTCCGCCGTTACCCATGTAAGCATCAAAGCTATAGCCTAGCTCATGAGCGCGGTTGTAGACATACCAAGTACACTGGCCGTAAGCATAGCTTGAGGCAATATAGCTAGCGGTCTGGATCGGTTTTGAGAGGCTGAAACCTGCTGGCACCTTGCCTGCCATGGTTCCTGTGAGGTTTTTAAGCTCCTCTGGAATGGCTGGCGTCCCACCGTGTTCATCGATATAGGTATCGATGTCTTGCATGATCTGGGCACGTCTGCGACCAGTGCCTGACGAGTCGGTGAAGTAGACACCGCCGTCTATAAAGGGATTGTAACGGCCTGAAGCCAGCTTTTTAGCCTTGTCATCCTGAATCTTGAAGGTCTGGTTTTTATGACCAATGATGGTCTCTTGAGTCAGGCGTCTGACAGCTGTGCTATCCTTATAGCGCTGGGCATTATTGGGATTGCTGTCAAAAGCGCCGTAACCAAACATATTAGCGCCTGGCTCTGTGGCGACGCCAGCTGTCCCTAGTGAACTCTCTGCCATAGCGATGGCAATGATGGCTCTGGCATCCAGACCGCTTTCCTTTTCCCACTTGAGGACGAGCTTGCCGTTGATACGGTTGCGATCGTAGTTAATGCCTAGAGAATCCAGATAACCATCCAACTGCTGGGCTTTGATCCCATAGCGGTGGGAGAGGAGATTGTGAGTGTAGGCATCCTTACCCGACCAGTGCTCCACATAAGCGGTATAGGTCGGTGGAGTAGCTGGCTGGTCATCGAGAGGGCCGTATAAGGCCTCTAGACCAGAAGGCGTCTCAGACTGTGCGCCATTCAGATAGGTTAAGGCTGGAACTGGTAACACCATATTGACCCAGGGCTGGTTGCGCTTTTGAATCTTCTTGACCTTTTTGGTCGCACGAGGGGCTTGATGGACTGCCTTTTGGGGTGCTGGCTGATGCGCCTTGGCAGCTGCTTTTTGATCAAGCGGCTGATCGGCAGCTGGACTTGAAATCGGCGCCTCTGGGCTTGGGGCAGTTTTATCGGGGTCAGCGTCTTCTCGCGCTTCAGCTGATTCTGTGTCAGGAGCAGCCGCTGGTTGGGAGGCTTGGTCACCGCTTTCTGCCTCTGGGTCAGCTTCCGGAGAGTCAGATGCAGAGCTTTCCGACGTTGCTGGGGCTTCCTTGTCTTCATCCGATGATTGGTCCGATGCGCTTGAGTCTGCCTGGTCTTCTTCCTTGAAATCAGGGATACCATTGTTATCGTAGTCTTCCTTGAGGTCAGGAATGCCGTTGTGGTTGTCGTCTTCCTTGTCATCAGGGGTACCGTTTTGGTTTTTGTCTTCCCTGGTGAGCTGAGCTGACGACTCTTGCGCTAGAGCGACTGGAATTGTATAAGGCCCTAAGAGGGGCACTAACAATGCCAGCGATAGCCATTTGGTCTTGCGGTTCATATCACGTTCCTTTCTTGATTTGATAGGGAGTAGGATTAATTTCCAGATGCTGGAGCATCCATTTCAATTGACGCAGTGGTTGGGAGTAAGACTTGTTGGCTATGTCAACTTAAACGAATGGGATGAACTCCGTTCATCTTATTTCCAACCTCCAAAGATCCCCCGAATCTTTGGAGCTGTCCCACTCTCATCTATTTATCCGTAATTTATGAGTAAATTGAGGGGAGATTTTTGATTTTTTTTTGTGGATTTCTGCCTAAAAAAGGGTGCAGAAAACCTAGGGTGCACCGGATACTGGTGTCCCAAGGCTTTTATGAAAGGATTAAAGAGTTGATCTTAGATCCTTTTTAAGGTGATGGATTAGCTTGACATTCTTCTAGCATTAGCTAGTTTAGTATGAGTTACCACTCTGTTCCTCGAGCCATTTCGTACTCGGAGTCATTCGCAGGTCGGCTAGCTACATCTGGTGTAAAGTAGTCATCGCTATCACTGCTTCCACCTTTCACTTTAACAGCATCTAAACTGGGGGTAGCTCCAATTTTATCGGCTAAATCTTTGTCCATATTTTTAAATGAATTTCCTAATTTAACCAAAAATGTATCGAAATCATCTACAACCTGAACAACATTGGTCGCTGTAGACTTTATATTATCAATAACTGTTATTAATTTTTCTTTGGAATCATCGCTGATAATATCTTGTTTTGTTGCAAGGTCTTGGATAGACATATCGTCAATTTTTTTGACAAAAAGCTCTGTTAAAGAGTAAGTGCTGACATTTATGTTTTCCCCCATATTCTAGTCCTTTCTAATCTTCTGGGTGTGCTTTATGCCACATGATAAAGTCTTCATAGCTATTAACCTTTGTCTTCTCACTCGTTGTATAGTTTTTTCATACAATTCCATTTCAAAGCGCTAGGCAAACTTAGGGTCAAAGGTTCTCACATATTGCTTGAACAAAAAGATAGAGGCAAATGCTAGCAAAACGAGGGACAGTATAGCGACTAAAAATTTAACAACTCTGTGAGAAAAAATATGTTTTATCATAACTTTATCTTTTGTTAATTGTTCCAAAAGACTCTGGATCTTCTTTTTGAAGTTTCAAATAATCGTCGTAGCTTTTGATTTGAACAGTTTTATCCGTTGTATAATTTTTTTCATACAAGTCCATGACCTCCTGACCTTGCGGTGCAAACCAATGCATAATACTATTAAACCAGTGGGCATTGCTTGACATCCCTGGACGCCGATACAATACTGCTCCGTTATTAAAGGCCTCAGTCATATCTGGCTCTTCTTTAGCAATATTTAAACCTGAAAGGTTCTTAGCTTTATCAGTAGCCGAATAGTTTATGGAATCATTACGGATAAATAGATTGAAGTTTTTATCTATGATATGCTTCATCTCGAGTGAAACAGATCTATTATATTTCTCCTCTTTTATATCTGGTTTGGGGACAATCTTCCCTGTATCAATACGATAATACTTGGAGTATGTAAGTGGGTATTTAGGATTTTTAGGCCTCCAGAGTGTTATGTCTAAATAATCACGGCCGCCTATTGTTACTGCTTCGACAGTAAACGGAGCAGCCTTGAGATCGTATTTTTTCAATAAGGAAAGAATATCTAATTTTTTTGCTCTAATCTTAGCATCATTTAGATGATAAAGATTGACAATAAACTGTTCGCCAGGATCAATTTGATCTTCCTTAGCATTTTGATCTATTCTTCTTTGCTCTATTCTTTCAACAACATAATTTTGCGAAAAAGTAATATAAGATGAATTCTCACCAATTTCTTTTGGCTCTACTAAAACAAACTCATGGTTCTTACCATATAATTTCACCGACTTAATATTTTCTTTATCTCCTTCAAAACGCCAAGCAAACTTAGGGTCAAAGATTTTAACATATTGCTTGAACAAAAAGATAGAGGCAAATGCTAGCAAAACGAGGGACAGTATAGCGACTAAAAGTTTAACAACTCTGTGAGAAAAAATACGTTTTATCATAACTTCATCTCCTAAGACGGATTACCTACAAGACTATTGAATCGATCTGTGTTATTTTCAAGATATCGGTCTCTAAACTCCGATTCTTTAGGTAGGCCAAAAGTTTCTGTGTTTCGGCCAATTACTGCCAGTCCCTCCCACAATTCTTCTTGGGTGACACCGTCCTTACCACCGATAGATTTGTTGCTATCACCTGCCAACATATCCCGAGCATCGTCAGTCATACCTTTAGCATTAGTTATACTATCATCATAATCTTTCAATATATCTTCTGCATCTTCACCATACTCTGTATAGATATAGGTTCGCAGGCCGTTTTGTTCCATGTCATAGCTCTGTAGGGTTGATTGGAGGTCAAAGTTCATATTGAAGTTGGCCTTATCATTTTCATCTATTGAAGAGTTTACATAGCTACCGCCTGTATCAAATAAGCTGTTACCAATCTGTTTATCTTGTTCTTGAATTTGTTTTTCCAATTCAGAATTTCTTTCAACAAAATTTAGTACAGCCTCAGCACCACCAGCTGAATCATTTAGGAGATCGGGATACTTCTTGCCAAAAGCACTGCTCCCTAGATCATTTCCACTTCCGACATAAGTGCTCAAAACAATTTCCTTGTCCTGTCCCATGTCCTTTTTTCTGTCCTCATCTTGCTCAAGAATGTCCGAGACAGCTCCAAGAGCTGTTCCTAAGCCGGGTACTACTTTGTCGCCGGCCATTACGGTCACATCTTTGAGGAGTTCCTTAGCTGAATCTTGTTGCTGCTTGCGTAGATCAGCTAACTCCGCCGCAGCCTTATCGCCTGCAGCTACTTTACCAGAGCGAGAGTAGGAAACATTAAAGCTCTCATTATATCCATCACCTTTTACCTGATCCCCAGTTTCTAAATAAGACTTTTTAGTCCAAGAAAAGGAGCCGTCCTGATTTTTTACAAGTTTTGTCACCCTAACATTAACATTTTGTTGCAGTTTAGAATCAACTCCTTTACCTACGCCTGCAATATAAACTGATTCAAACAGAGCATTGAGGCTCCCCATGTTTTGTAAGTTTTGATTGATCTCTTCTAGCTTTCCGCTCTTTTCTAGCTCTGCCATTTTTTTGGCATAGGCTTCATGGTCCTCTTGAGTCGTTCCAAAGTCTGGCAACATAGCGACAGCGCCTGCTGATGTGACGGCTGCTAGACGAACGCCTGATTTAGACATTTTTTCCATGTAGGTCTTGACTTTTTCCTTATCTTGATTGGATAGGGAGCCAAAAAAGGCATTCAAATCATTGACGCCACCTTCAGCATCATAGACATTCTCATAAAAACGACCATAAGCCATATCCATCATTCCTTGGCTGACATGGGTGGCATCTACCTTACCTAGTCTGCGAAAGAAACTTTCACCACCACTGCCCTCATACATGAGGACATCAAGCATTTCATCATCACCTGTATCTGAGATGACATAGATGACATCCATATTATCTTCTGTCAGCTTTCCATCTGCCAGCCACTTGATAAAATAGTTAGGGTCTGCCTTTGCGATATTGGCTGCCTGGGTTAGGTAGGTCATTACTTCATCTAAATCTGTATTGGTGGTATCCAGTCCTGCGACAAAGGTATCCTTGGCATCAATCAGATTATCATGCTTATCTTGGTATTTCTTGGCATGATCCGACAAGGTCTCCTGGGCTTTACTCACGATAGAGGTTGTGGTCACCTCACCAATGTCTTTGGGAGAAGGGGATTCAGCCAGGGCTGTTGCAGCTGATTTAAAGGCTTTATCAAGCGCCTTGCCTTTTTCACTGATACTGTCGTACCTTTGACCTGTCAGCCAAGTTTTTATACTAGAAATGTCATCATTATCAGTATAAACAATTGTCGAAAAGCCCTCATCTGTCAGGGCTGTTGCGTAATCAGATACTGTCGATCCAAAGTTACTCAATACGCTAGGATAGATCATAAATACTTGGGTGGATAAATTATTAAGCTCCTCTAAAAATTTGATCAAAGCAGCGCTGGCTTGATTATCCGTTTTTAATTGAAAGGTTTGGTAGGCTGATTCTGTCTCATCTTGAAAATTAACTGCTGCACTATCTGCTGTACCTCCCAAAAGCTCGATATCTCCTATATTATCTGATTTTACTTGTTCTGCCATTCTAATCTCCTTTACTGAATGAATAGTCACTGTATAGCTAGGCTATTAAATAAATGGGTTACCAAAATCCTGTGGTATCTCCAACCCAATCGTAAGCATCTCCAGCTGTATCTTTAGCCCAGTCATAAGCATCTTTGGCAGCCTCGCCTGTCTTAGCTGCGGCATCTGCTGCAGCATCCGCTGCCCTAGAAGCTGCCAAAAGCTGCTCTGTCAGAGTTTTGGAAGCCTCTAAAGTGCTTAAATTAGCATTGATGTCTTTTATGACTTCATTTTTCTTTTTCTTTAATTTGTCACTGAAACCTTTGATAGCCTTTTGATCAGACTCATAATACTCATCGTATTTATCACCTTTAACATCATCACTGTCGGCATTATTGTAGGTGTTTTTGACGTCTGTTTTGCAGCCGTTGACTGTTTTTTTGACTTCATTTAATTTTTTTATTTTTGCCTTAATCTTAGCCAGCTTGGCTTCTAAGTCTGCTGTTCTGCTTGATTTTCCCATTGTAGCTCCTTTCTCCTTTATTTAAATGGCAGCTGTATCTTTGAGGCTTGGCCATTAACCACCAAATAATGTTCTTGATGATTTAGCGGCTGCTCTCTCAAGGGTCTGTTGATTGGACTGACAACCGTTTGATCTTGAATGCGACAACCGACTAAACTTTGTTTTGCTTTTTTGATAGTCCGTGAGGCTCTGTCTGTAAAGCGTCCCATATAGTCTGGGCGAGCAATGACGAGATTGGCTAGTCCAACTTCAGAGCCCATCTCAAATAGTTTAGCGATGGACTCTTGATGTTGAGCGTGCTTTAGAGTACTGATAAGCTCTGTGTAGTTATACCAAACAATGATATGAGTCAACTCTCTATGGCGACTCTTTTTTCTTAGGGATATTTGACGTCCCAAAGCTTCAACCATTTCAGCTTGGCTATCTTTATTGTTATACAGTTTTATATTGTCATCTTGGATTTCTAAATAGCTATCTTCAGGACTTACGAGAGTGACCTTGATACCTTGCTGCTTAACTTCTTGATTGATAAAATCAATCAGCTGTATGGCTTCTGTCTCACTGCTATAAAGATAGAGCAGCGATCCTTTTTTAGGATTCCAATTGCGACTAAGCACGGTCTCTTTATCCAGACCTAGGGGTAGTTGTCCTGAAGCTAAGCTCTTCTGAACGCTTGGATACTTAGTCCGGAAATCCTTAAGCGTTAACACGTCTGGCAGCATTGGAATCTCTGTTGGACGTTTACCCGTCCAGTAGTCAGACATGGCTTGTGCTTTATCTCTCAGAGTTTGAATGTAAGCTATTTCTGATTCTTCATCAACCGCTAAGGCAAATTGAACACTAACAGCTTCGTCGAGCTTGACAAGGCCACGTCCTTTTATATCTTCAATATTTTCATAGGGTGTACGTCCGACAATACCTCGGACATCTGTCGGATCGTTTTGCCGTAAGGTCATTTGAATCTTAAAATTTGCTGAGAGACTAGCTCGAACATTATGGGGACGTGTCGATGTCATAATCATATGCACACCAACATTGGTACCTTCACGAGAAATACGAACCATGAGTTTTTGAACAAGGTCTTCGAATTCTTCCCCACGAATGGTTTCATAAGAATCCGTTGCAATAACAATGGTCGGAATATGTTTGCCTGTCAAGGATTCGTATTGTGCAATCGTTCCGACACCGTGTTCGGATAGAAGACTTTTTCGGCTATCTAATATCCCTGTCATGATACGGATAAACTTCGTCAATTTCTCTGTTTGATCTAGAGTAATCCAGTCCGCTACATGTGGGAGAGGCGACAGCGGAGCTAGGCCATTGGTTCCAAAATCTAAAAGGTAAACGTTCAACATCTCTGGAGAATGTTGCTGGGCTAGGTTGAAGATGGAGGTGTGTAAGAATGTCGTTTTCCCTGTGCTAGCACTTCCGTATAAGAAGGCATGCCCATCTTTTGTCAGATTAACCTGTATTAATTTCTGTTCTTGTCTATCTGGGAAGTCTCCCATACCAAGCGTTAATAGCAGATCTTTTTTCTGATCAGACTGCCAAGCCTCTTTGAAATCTGTAGAGGGCAGCGGGATCCGCTCTTTGAGCGGTGGTAGCCAAGGCTGAGGAACTGCTCTGAGCTGGGCAGCTGTCGCTAGCTCCTTGATATGGCTGACGATGACCGAAAGCTGGCTGGGTACTTCCTTTAGCTCCTCTGTCTCGTCCAGACCTGAGAGGTCTTGGTTGAGCGCTTGATACTGCCCTAGCTCATTGACCAAAGAAATGGTAACGTCCTCTGGTCCTTGATCCTCTTGGTCGGGGTGATAGTCTGCACCTGACCAAGCTGACTGAAAGAGCTCATAGACCTCGTTGTTGCCGACCTGCAGGTAGGCACGGCCTGCCTGCGTGATGGTCGCCGCATCTGGCGTATGCAGCATTTCCTGAGAATCTGCCTTGTCCGCTACCTTGAGGGCTAGGCGGAAGTTGGAGTTGGCCCAGATCTGGTCGTTGACCACCCCTGAGGGCTTTTGAGTCGCTAGGATCAGGTTGACCCCTAGCGAGCGCCCGATACGAGCCGTTGATACCAGCTCGCTGATAAACTCAGGCTGCTCATTTTTGAGCTCCGCAAACTCATCCGAGATGATGATCAGGTGGGGAAGGGGCTCTGTCACCTCGCCATTTTTGTATTTCTTTTGGTAGGCGTGGATATGGTTGACCCCGACCTCAGCGAAGAGGCGCTGGCGCCGTCTGTTTTCTGCCTTGATGGAGGCCATAGCCCGCATGGCTTGGTTGCCATCTAAGTTGGTGATGGTCCCTAGGACATGGGGCAGTCCCTTAAAGAGGTCTGCCATTCCTCCCCCTTTGTAGTCGATGAGGAGAAAGCCGACATCGTGGGGATGGAAGTTGACCGCTAGGGATAGGATGTAAGTCTGGATCAGCTCGGACTTCCCAGACCCGGTCGTCCCTGCGATCAGGCCATGAGGCCCGTGGGCACGCTCATGTAAATCCAGCTTAACATAATCCTCAGGTCCCCGCAATCCTAAAGGAACACTTAAACTCTTGTGGGGCGCATGCTGCTGCCAGAGCTCTGTGACCTTGAGGTCTTCGACACGCTCCACCCCATACATGTCTAAGAAAGTGACCTGGTCTGGGATGCTGGATTTAAGGGTTTCGAGGTGGTTGAGAGGAGCTAGGCGTCTGGTGATGCGCTCCTTGTCATAGCCCTCTGGGAAGTGATCCAGAAGGAATTCATGGTTTTTAAGCTCGCCTTCTTCGATGACAAGCTCTCCTCTGGCCCCATCCTTGATACGGATGACAGTCTTGACATTCTCTGAGAGAGAGCGCATGACGTCTTGGACAAAGACCAGGCTAAAACCTAGATCAGTCGGGTCAGCAGTAAAGTATTCCATGATGGCGTGATCCAAAATCAACGTCTCATCGGTGATGAGGATCAGGTAGTGTGGTGAGAAGCGCAGCTCTTGGTTTCCACTCGTGTCTTCTTGCGCCAGCTGGCGGGACTTGATGATCTGGGTCAGGCTATTGAGCACCTGGTCACGTGTGCGCTGGTCGTAGACCAGCCCTCGGACATTGATGTCCGGGAGAGCCGCATGAGGGAGCCAGCGCAGCCACTGCCATTGGTCTTTTTCTGACTCTGGCAGGATGGTGATGATCCTCAAGTCGTGGTAGGAATGAAAGAGCACCAACTGGTGGATCAGCAACTGGAGCTGCTCAATCACGAGCGGTCTCTCCCCGACATAGCCGACAGGGCCTTGCTTGAGACTAGCCACCACTGGCATGTCATCCAGCTCTTTATTGGTCTGATAGAGGGTGAAGCCTTCGACTTCCAGAGGATCTTTGACACCTGAGCGCTCTTTATTGGAATAGTCTAGGGTATAGGTCGTAGGCACTCGCCCTAGTCCCAGACGATAGGTGAGAAAATCGAACTGTTGGGGGGTCTTTTCATAAATCCGATGGGAAAATTCTTGCGCTAACTGGTCTAGCTCTGGAAGGGCAGGGTAGTGATAGTGCTGCCCCTGCCGTTGATCTAGGGCTAACTCTCTGAGCTCAATCGCTTTATCCGATAGGTAGGCATGATAGGCCTGGATGCGATCCTTGAGTTTTTGTTTGTACTCTTTCTTACTTTTAAAGTAATTTTGAATACTGAAAAAACTGGTCATAATGGACATCCCGATAGACATGAAGATATAGAGGCCTCTCGGCTGAAAAATCGAGATGAGCACGACCATCCCGATCATAAATAGGGGTGGCAAAATAGCTTTTAGGAGTTCATTGCGAGGCTTGCTAGGCTCTGCCTGTGGGGCATTGATGATGACACGATCCTCACTGGAGCGGTAGATCAGACGAGGAGAGCGGTGGTAATCTGGGTAATCCTCATAGTAGCTATAGTGGGATTCTTGAGTCTCTAGGAGCTTGTCTGTGCTCAAGCTGCCGTAAACCCAGACTTCTCTTGGAAAAATCTTGATCAAACTATCACCAAAGGCGATCTCGGCTCCGAAAGGGAGATCCCTATCAGCTGAACTCAGGTGATTATTGATATAGACGGGAGCAGCCAGATTGCTGAGGTGCCAGCTCTCCGTGTCAAGGCGGCTTAGGATCAACGATAGGTCTTGATTCTCTGTCATCAGATCGCTAGAGGCTCGAGGAGCAATGACCAGACGATCACGCCCATCTAAGCTGTAGCGCCTGTAGGTGGAGGCTTTGGGATAGACATAAAGATCACCCAGTCTGATCCCACGTCCTAGAGGGGCTGTACGTTGACCTGAGCGATAGGATAAGACTTGATCGTCAACTAAAATCTCCAACTGATCGGTGATGGGAAGGGAACCTTCTTTGGGGATGGGGTGTATTTGACGATGATCCCCTTGCAATACAATAATTTCCATAGGCTTTTTTGATCGTTTTGCTTCTATTCCTTACTTGAGGATGACTTGGCTTTGCTTGATTGATTATCTTTGGATTGATCCTTGCTGGCTGGTGCTGAGCTGGCTAGACTGCTATCCTTGTCCTTGCCTGAGAGACTGTCCGTGCGCTCTTGCCAATACTGGTCATACTCTGACTGCAAGCTCTTGAGCTTTTCATCACGCTCTGCTCCAGATAGGTTGTTATTCTTACGGGTGGCTGTGATATTTTCAGCTAGAGCATAGAGGATAAGGTCGACATCATCTAATCGCTTGGCGGTATCGAGGGCCTCATCATGCTGACCACGGCCAATCCTAATCCAATAATCTAGATACAACTCATCAGATTTGAGAGTGATATTATTCATCACGACCTCACGCTGGCTAGCACTGAAATCCAGGCCTTGAACGTAGGAATAAGCCAACTCATACTTTTGTGTATAGGGGAGGCGCTCTAGCTTGATGCCTTCGGTATCATTGATGACAGCTGTGTAGTCCCTAGTCAAAAAGTGTCGGTCCAAGCTCAGGAGTTTGGACTGGAAAGGCCCCCTGAAAAAGAGCAGATAGACCAAGGGAAGGATCAGCAAGATGCTCAGAGCGCTCAGCCAAATCGTTGCTTGCTTATAGGCCTTAAAGCGAGACTTGGACACACGGATTTTAGTCTTTGTTTCCTTATCCGCCTGCTCTTGGTAGAGGGTTCTCAGATGATCTTTGAGCTCTTCTAGGGTCTGGATCTGGCGAACCTTCTCCAAATAATCCGGCAGCTTGACAACCTCCAAGCTGCCTTCATAGAGTTGATTGAAGGCTGTTCCTGTAAATAGGCTGATGATTAGACTCTTGGCTTGACGCAGGAGGTCTGCTTGGCCGAACATGGTCGGTACCATAGCCCCTAGAAGACTGCGATAGGCTATCTTAACGGTTAGATCCTTGGTGATCAGAAGATTGGCAGGGTCAAGGATGAGGCCAAAAGGATACTCCAACAGCTGGGCTAAGTCTAAAACATTGAGGCTAAACCGTAGACCTTCTGACATGGGGCGCTTGGCTAGATCTTCAAAACTGACTGCCAAATCTGGGAGCTGATAGCTCAAACGCACTCCCTCCTCAAAGACTTGGAAAGACTGTTCGAGTAGGTGGGGAGAGGCAACAGCTAATAATTGGAGCTGATCTAGATTGGTGAGATTAACCTCGGAGCGTTTAAGATCTAAGGTCCACTGTGATTGATCCTTGACCAGGACAAACTCTTGACCTAAAAAGGTAAATGGCGTTTCAAGCATTTATAACTCCTCTAATCGTAAATAGTCTCCTGTCGTGATAGGATAGTCAGCTAGGCGATCGCTCTCAGACAGAAGGAGGCCTTTATTGACAACATAGAGCTGATAACTGTGCTTGGCTGGTGGTAGACTAAAGATACTTAGTAATTCCTGACTCAAGCGTTTGACACTCAGCTGGGTTGGTATTCTGAGATCTAGGAGCTTATCTGTCAGCTCTAGACTGATAGTGATCATCTATTGTCTCCTCTCCTTCTTCCTTATTATTAAGATGGCGGCTAATAGTAGCCGCCAAGGCTATCACAAATAGGGATAGGCCTAGGTAGATTAGCAGTCGACTGCCATTCCAGCTCTCTTCTTTTTGCCCAGCATGATTGTCTAGGACATGGGTTATCCCTTGATGGAAAAGAGGAGCAGTCGTTGTCTGACTGGCTTTTAGAGATTTACCTTTAAAGAGTTGGCGTTGCTGGTGATTGAGAGCGGTAGGCCCCGATTTGCGTTTCTCTAAGGTCTTGGTTGCTTCTGCATCAAAGAGCGGACTAACCTTGCTATCTTGCCTGCCCAAGGTGTCTGATTGATCCTCAGCTAGACGATCATTGGCAAAGTTCAAACGGTTATCTTGGATGGTCACGCTGGAAACCTGAGGACTTTTGAGAAGAAAAAGGATAAACAGACTGCCCAAGGCTAAATATTTAATACTCCTGCTTCTCACTAGGACAGTGACTGTTTGCTTAAAGAGTCGATCCATCTTTTTCCTTTCTAAATTACTAGATAGATGTTTTAACTGGCCTTAGTTGACTCAGAAGGCTTCTTGGACTCCCAAGGTAAGCGTATCAAGGTGTTTAACCCTGCCAAAACAGCTGCTAGTAAGATGAGAATGAAGACCTGTTTGGCATCGACTAAGCTGTTGTCAAAATAAGCAGACAGGGTCTTTTCCATGTGAGACAGAGGGTTCCATATCTTGAGCTGCTTGAGCCAGCCTGTCAATCCTACACTTGCACCGACGGCGCTTGAGAAGTAGACAAAGCTGACAAGGACATAGAGTGATAGTCCCATCCCTAGAGCCTTCATCCGCTTCAGGATAAAGTACTGGGCAAGTAGTAAGACTAAGCCATAGAGGACAAAGAGGAGAATCCATGAAGGAACCTTGTCACTAGCTAGTTGCAGGCTTCTGGATGAAGCAAGTCCTAAAACTAGACCTTGGAGCAGTCCTAAAGCTGAAATTGTTCCGACATTAAGAGGATCTATATCAGCAAAGAGACCTTTGGCAAACTGATTTTTGACTCTGGTCATGAGTTCCTGAGTAGCAAAGAGGTAGGCTGTAAAGAGGGTCACAACCGCTAGGAGTAAGATCCATGTGAAAGGACGATAGGTATTTACTCTTGCTTGGTAACTGCTTGAGCGAGACAGTACGGGGCTTGATAGGAAATCAAGCATGGCTTCATTGGGAACACCCTCTTGGTAGGCATTGTCTAAAACCTTTTTAAAGGAACCTACGAAGTCATTCGTATCCTCTAGTTCCTCATTAAATTCGCCCATGAGACGCTGGGCATCGGCTGAGAGCTTATCACCTTGATTTTGGGCTTCTTTGGCTGACTCATTGAAGGAATCAAAACTCTCATTGACAGCTTTAGCTGATTCAGCATTTGACTCAGAGGCAGATTTGAGAGACTCAGACTGGGTGATCAGATCCGAAAGATCACTGGTCAGGTCTGATCCTGCCTTGTCACGCTTGTCAGCTTCTGCCTGGGCTTGAGGAGAGTTTGACGCTTCCTGATCACTCTGAATTTCCTTGAGTAAGCCCAGTGTCTCAGATATATCACTTTCGACCTGATCGTTTGTTTCGATGATGGATTTCAAGTCATCAATCAGGCTCTGGCGAGTTGTTTTGAGAGTTTCTAGCGCATTGGTGACATCGACATTGCCATCGTAAGTACCGACGGCATCTGATACAGCCTGAGTCAGGATATCGTCCAAGAAGCTACGGGCTGACTGGTCAAAGAAACGCTCTGTAATGCTTTGATCATTTCCGTCTGGATAGTAGGTCGCCAGCAAACTTCCTGCATGATTATAGGCATCGACGACCGCTTGGGCCACTTTGGCATAGGTATCGATCCTTTTCTTATACTCTTGTTCATCAAAAGTTTTAGCTTGTGTCGTCGTGGCAGCGACACCATCTAGCTCAACAGCTAGGGTAGCAGGGCTAGCATCTGGGGCTGCCTGCTCTTCTGAAGTCGATGATTTGAAATTGTAATGGAAGGTATTTTTTTGACCAAGGTCAATCTTAATGGCTTGATCAGCTCCAACAGGATCCGTCTGACTTCCATCTTCTTTAACCACGTACCAGCTCTCAACTACGCCCTTAGGATCTTGAAGTCGTGCTTCTACTTGCGTTTTGACTTCTGTCTTGGCTTGCATGGTCGTCGTGTCAAAATCACGCACATCTTGGGCTGCTTGAGATAGCAGTGTTTTCAGACCTGCACTATCACTTGGCTTATCGCCTGCCTTGTCATCATTATCAGCATAGCCATAGGTAGAGGCTGGCTTGGTATCATCGTAGGTCGTGATCAGGCTCGTGTAGTCTGTATCTGTCACTCCTTTGAGGTCAGCTAGGTCAGAAACCTTATCTGCCGGTAGACTCTTAACAGCCGTCCCTATCATGCTATCTAGGCTCGTGATGTAGGTATTAAGATCCTGGCTTAAAAGCCTTGTATCATTCTTATCTTTTTTAGTCAGCACCTCACGTAGCGTCAAGCTATCGAGCTGGTCAATGCCTTCTTTTCCATAGTAGCCAACCAAGAAGTCATCAACGATTTCCTTGGTCGTTTTATCAGGTTTATTGTCGTCCTTATTTTTTGCTGTACTGAGCTGCTTTTCTAGCTCATCTAGCTGATGAGAAGCATTGTCGACAACTTCCTCATAGCTAGCCTGAGAAGGCTGCTCAGGATCTAGCTGTTCTGAGTTTTGTTTTTTGAGCCTGCTAGATACCGCCTGCTGATCACTTTCCAAGCGGGCAATCATCTCTGGCAACTGACTATCTAGCGCTTCTGAGTCCATACTCATCAGACCCGATGTATACTCATCTGTGTCGATTTCACCTGTACTATAAGCATGCGTTAAAGTGGCTAGGTCGGCCTGCATCTTATCTGTATCCAGCCGATCTGCTTTCACATCTAAAACAGCTTCCTCCAAAGATTCCATTAGATTGGTATTCATATCAAAGGCATTGCTCGAGAGAGATACTAGGCTTGGGAAAAGCGTTTCAAAGCTGACGGCGTTATCCAATAGGTTGGTCTGATAATCACCGATGTTGCCACTCTGGATTTCTGAAACAGACTTAGCATTTTCCTGAGCTGTGTAGAGGTTTCCGAGAACAGAGGCCATGTACATATTGACTAGACGGCTCTTGAGGTCTGAGACAACTTGGGTCCCAACCTCCTGAGCATCGGCTTCGACAGCGCTATTGCCTTTGGCATTGATCTTGTAGGTAATGGTGGCTTTGTCCGCTAGAACTTTATTAATATCTAAAACCTTGGAGGAGAAATCACTGGGAATAAAGACAGCCAGCTGAAATCTTCCTGAGTCCAGCCCAGCTTCTGCACTCGAGCGGGAGGTCACTGTCCAGTTTTGGCTCTCATCACGCTCCAGTGTTTTAATGTAATCATCACCCAAGTCATAAGTGTCTTTTCCATCTTGAGATAAAACAGCTTGGTCTTCATTGATCACAGCGACATTCAGACGTTGAGTGCTAGTATCTTGATCTTCCTCTTTGGTTCGATTTGACCGCTCCAATAAAAGATTGAGGCTGACTATACCAAACAAAAGCACCAAAACTACTAAAATATTTCTGATGAGTTTAACAGTACTTGATAACTTTTTCTTCATATCCTTCCTCTCTTTTATGCTTCTCTGTCATCGTCTTAACGCTTCAGGACCACTGGCAATGGCAACTGCTGGTCCCCTGATAACTTCTTAGGTTTTTATCCTGCCAGCGGGGAAAGAAAAGGTAAACTTTCTCTGCTCGCACCATAAAAACAGAGTCTGGGACAAGTCCAGACTCATTAATAGTGTTCTAGATTTAACTAGACTGACGCAGTGGTTGGGAGTAAGACTTGTTGGCTTGCCAGCTTAGTCTTACCCCTGCACAGTTCATTAGGTGCTTTAGCACCAATGAACCACTGCTGAGTGGCTGTCCTTATCCCTTGCTAGGCAGCAATGGATAGCGGCCAACCTCCAAAGATCTACCGGATCTTTTGAGGTGTGCGGAGGTGAGATAACAAAATCAAAATCGTGATTTTTGTCCCACTCTCTGCCCCTTGAGTCTTACTACCAACCCTTGCGGATTTGAGATGCCATTGTTGTATCGACACCTTCCATATTTTCAGAGACTTGGTTTAATTGCCCGTTGATAGCTTCCAGTAAGTCGGCAAAGTTTTGAACTTTTGGTGCCAAGTCATTGAACTGCTCTTCAAAGGCTCCGAAAGCATCACCATCCCAATTTGTTGAGATGACTTCTTGCTCATTGCGCAACATTCCCAATAGGTCTTCAATCTGCATGGAACCTTGACTGTACTTCTTAGCTGATTCGCGCAGCTCTGCGGGTGTTAATCTAATTTGTCCGTTCATTAATAAACTTCCTTTCTTTGGTAATACCTAATATCTTAAAAAAAAAAAAAATAAATCAATAACAAAATTATGACATAATGTTACATTTTGATTTCATTTGCTAGTAAACACAATAATTATGCGGATCTGAGCTATTTTAAAATGGGGTTAAAAGAGAAGAAATTATCTTGCAATTACTTAACAAACTCTTAATTTTTAAAATTTAGGTATTCTTTTGCCCAGCTCTTAGTCGCTATTTCCTCTCACCTATCTATCCGTAAAAACTTTTCAAAATCACTCAAAATTTTTAAAAAGTTTGAAATTACTGTCTTTAGTAACTGGGGCGTTAGCCTTCATTGGATTGTCAAGTTTGCTATCACACAAAGGAGCGAAGTGCTTGATTGAGCTTTCTTTGCGGTCTTTTCATTGACTGAACTTGAGCTTTTTGCTAAAATAAGTGAGTCCTTGGGACAAACTAACTTCTTCTTGGTTTTAGGACAGCCAAACCTAGGACTCGGTTGAAGGAATAAAAGGAGAATTTTACTATGGCAATCTCAAAAGAGAAAAAAAATGAAATTATCGCTCAATACGCTCGTCACGAAGGTGATACTGGTTCTGTAGAAGTACAGGTCGCTGTATTGACTTGGGAAATCAACCACCTCAATGAGCACATTCAAGAGCATAAAAAAGACCACGCTACTTACCGTGGTTTGATGAAAAAAATCGGTCACCGTCGTAACCTCTTGGCTTACCTACGTCGTAAGGATGTCAACCGTTACCGTGACTTGATTCAATCACTAGGACTTCGTCGTTAATCGAAGCCTTAGTTGAGACTAAGAGCTTAGGATATATCCTAAGCTCTTTTTTGTTGTTTTACTGGCAAGAACTCTCCTGAGTGAAGAAGATTAACATAGGAAGGGGGAGAAATATTAGCGTCTTCTCCATATTTTTCCTTTTCTTTTTTTCTAATGGTGTTAAAATGTAGATGAAAATAGAAAGAAGGCGGTTACATGGCAGATGAAACAGTTGGCTATCAAGCCCTTTCATCAGAAGAACTATACCAACAATTTCAGACAAGGCAAACTGGTCTGCACAGCGAAGACGTTCACAAGCGACAGGGTGAGTATGGTAAAAACCTCCTGGCAGAAACTAAGCAGGAATCTCAACTACTGCGCTTTTTGAAGAATTTTACCAGCCTGATGGCCCTGCTACTTTGGATAGGCGGGCTGGTGGCTATCTTAACTGGGACTATCGAGCTAGGTCTTGCGATCTGGCTGGTCAATGTCATCAATGGTATTTTTAGCTTTATTCAGGAAAATCGTGCTCAGAAGGCTACCCAAGCCTTGAAAAATATGCTTCCTGCTTATGCTCGTGTCGTTCGTGATGGTATTGAACAAAAGATTTTAGCAGAAGACTTGGTCCCTGGGGATATTCTCCTGATCGAAGAGGGGGATAAAATTTCGGCAGATGCTAGGATTCTTACCGCAACGGATCTACAAGTCAACCAATCTGCTTTAACGGGGGAGTCCAATCCGGTCAGAAAGCATGATCAGGTGATTAGAGACGAAGATCTTACTACCTTGGAAGCTGATAATCTCATCTTTGCAGGGACGACTGTTTCCAATGGTTCTGCTCGAGTTTTAGTGACCAAGATTGGGATGGAGACAGAGTTTGGTAAGATCGCTCACCTCACTCAGGATGTTGCCGATGATAAGAGTCCGCTGCAAAAGGATGTGGATCGTCTGACCAAGCAGATCTCTCTCATTGCTATGAGTGTCGGGCTTTTCTTCTTCATCGCCTCTGTTTTCTTTGTCAAGGAGCCGATTGCTAGAGCCTTTATCTTTTCACTAGGGATGGTTGTGGCCTTTATTCCTGAGGGCTTGCTGCCTACCATTACTCTATCTTTAGCTATGGCTGTTCAGCGTATGGCCAAGGAAAATGCTCTAGTGAAAAAATTAGCATCCGTAGAGACTCTCGGAGAGACTACTGTTATTTGCTCTGATAAAACGGGGACCTTGACTAAGAATGAGATGACCGTTCATAATATATGGACGCCCAAAAAAGAATACAAGCTAACAGGTCTAGGCTATGCACCCGTAGGACAGGTGCTCCTAGAAGGACAAGAAGTCCGAGCAGATATGGATACTGATCTCAACTGGATTTTACGAGGGGCAACTCTGTGTAGCAATGCCAAGATCAGCCATCCAAATGCTGACAATCCTAATTATACCGTCTTGGGCGATCCGACCGAGGCCTGTTTGGAGGTGGCTGCTCAGAAGGCTGGTATCGATCTATCTGCTCATGATCGGGATAATTATCGCTTGAGAGAGCTGCCGTTTGATTCTGATCGCAAGCGTATGACAACTTTCAATCATCTATCACAGGCTATTGAAGGAAAGTCGACCGCATCCTTTACCAAGGGAGCACCTAAGGAAATCTTGGAGCTTAGTCCCTATATCCGAGAAGATGGTCAGATCAGGCAACTCAATGACGGGGAAAAATCCGCAATCCTGAGAGCCAATGATGCCTATGCCCAACAAGGACTCCGGGTTTTAGCCCTAGCCTGCAGGCTCTATGATGATGAAACTGGCCTTGCAGAAGCTAGCGTCGAAACAACAGAAGCTGATATGATCTTTATGGGGCTACTGGTCATGCAGGATCCACCGCGCGAAGGAGTCAAGGAAGCTGTTGCTAAATGTCACGATGCCAACATTAGGATCATTATGATGACAGGTGACTATGATTTGACAGCAGTCAGTATTGCTAAGAGCATCGGGATTGTCAAGACTGAGCATCCTCGTGTGATCAGTGGTCGTATCTTGGCAGAGATGTCTGATACTGATTTGCAGGAGGCCCTCTGTGATGAAGTGATCTTTGCTCGCATTGCACCTGAGCAAAAATTCCGAATCGTCACCAATCTACAAGCACTGGGACATGTCGTCGCCGTGACTGGTGATGGCGTCAATGATGCCCCTGCTTTGAAAAAAGCTGATATTGGTGTCGCTATGGGGATCACAGGAACTGATGTCGCCAAGGAATCGGCTGACATGATCTTGACCGATGATCATTTCACTTCTATCGTTAAAGCTATTGAAGAAGGGCGCAGCATCTATAATAATTTGCGTAAATTCCTCAGCTACATTTTTAATAGCAATACTTCAGAAGCTGTCCCATCAGCAGTCTTCCTCTTTTCTAAGGGGCTGGTTCCTCTGCCTTTGACGGTTATGCAGATTTTAGCTATCGATCTGGGGAGTGATATGATGCCTGCGCTAGGCTTAGGTGTGGAGCAACCTGAGGAAGGTATCATGAGTCAGCCACCGAGGGCTAAATCTGACCGACTGGTCAATCGCAAAATGCTGGTCAAATCGTTCCTCTGGTACGGTGGCATGGAGGCTGTCGTTGCTATGATCGCTTTCTTCTCTGTATATGCTCTTCATGGAGAATTGGGCAGTAGTCTAGCTAGCAGTGGCAGTCTTTATCGTGAGGCTACAACGATGACTTTGGGTGCTATTATTTTTAGCCAGATGGCTCAGGTCATGAACTGTCGGACACAGACGCAATCTATTTTTAAGAGGGGCTTCTTCACCAATCGTACGATCAATCTTGGACTAGCCCTTGAGATTATGCTCTTTTGTCTACTGGCCTACGTTCCTGCCCTCAATGGGCTGTTTAATACAGCACCGATCACTAGTCTAGAGTGGGGTATTTTACTGCTCTGTCCTCTGCCAATTTTCTTTATCGAAGAAGCTAGAAAGGCTTGGCTACGTCAAAAATCTCGGACTTAGGAGGCTTTTGACACAGCCCGTGTTTGCATTTTCGCTACAACTAAATTGAGACTGGAAGCAGGATCCAGTCTCTTTAGTATGTTTTAGTTAAGATCTTTCTGATCTTGGAGTGCTTTGTCCTTTGCCTCTTAGGGCCTGAGCTAGGAGGCTGAGCCCTAAGAGCAGGCTAGCTATCCCCAAAATAAGGAAGGGAGCTATCAAGGATGGGCTTAATCTAGCGAAAATTCCCATGACTACTGGTGCTAGGGCACCTCCTAAATTACAGCCCAGCAAGACTAAGGTGGTTGCCGTATGAAGCTTTTCTTTTGCCATATGCTCTGAGACATGATTGAATACAAAGGTTACCCCTAGACTATATACAAATCCTGTCACCAGAGCACCGAGACCGAGTAGTAAAACACTATCAGCCACCCACATGAGGAGCAAACCATGGCCTAAAACGATGGCAACCAGGCTCATCAAATAAGATTTGCACCAAGCAACCAGGCTGCTGAAAACTGCACCAGATAGGATCCCCATCAGCATCATCAGGCTCAAAATTATACTAGCAGCTTGGGCACTAGCATAGCCAAAATGGTCAACGATAACTGGGATGCGCAAGGTATTGATGGAATTGATCAGGATTACAAAGCCTGCATAGCAGGCCATGGCCATGATATAGATGCGCTCTTTGACACTGAGGCGGGAAGCCTCTTGGGATAGGGCTGCATCCTTGAGAGAAGATTGTTTAGCTGACTGGGGTTGACTAACAAAGAGCAGGTAAAGAGCCAGGATAAGCAGAGCAAAGGCATAGAGGATAAAGGTTGCTGACCAAGATAAGCCCAGCAACTGCCCAGCTAGGAAGGTCAGGAGGGCTGAGCCCAGCACTTCTGCTGAACCACGATAGCCCAGCATCTTGATCCGCTCACGCCCCTTGAAGCGTTGGCTAATCATGCTGATGGCACGGGCATTGATCAAGCCAATCCCAACTCCCATAAGCAGGCGGGCCATGACAACGGGATGATAGGTCTGAACAAAGACAGGAAAGCTCCCTCCTAGGGCCAAGAGCAAGAGACCAGTGACGATCATCAATCGTTCCGATAAGAAACGACCGAGCAGGGGCGTCACTAGGAGGACGGCGATAATGGCAAAGGAAGGCAGTGACACTAAGAGTTCGATCTGGGCTGTCGCAATCCCTTGCTTGCTATAGTAGGCAATCATCTCCGGTAAGGCCGGCGAGATGGCATAGGTTGATACTAGCATGAGAGATAGAGCTAGCAGGCTGATTTTTTCCATTGTAGACTTCATGATAACTTCCATTCGTTTAAATTCTTGAATCTATTGTGCTTATCAAGTATAATGAAAATCAAATTGAGAAAATAGGACATATGTCCTAAAAGTAGGGACAACAAAATCAACCACTGCGCAAATCTAATAAATCTATAATAATACATAATACTAACGAGTTTGGGCTTTTGCCCCGCTCTCAAAAGGAGCCTATCATGTCAAAATCTCTCCAAGATTATATCACAGAGTATGAGCTTGATCGTATTTTTCCGGAGCACTATCTTTCTCATCTCCAGCTAGTTTTCTACGATAAGGGAGAATCTATCTGTCAGCAAGGAGAGGCGCTAGACTACCTCTATTATTTTATCGAGGGTCATATCAAGATTGTTCGCCGTCTCTTCAACGGTAAGGAGCATATTCTCGAAACCATCCAGCAGCCTACCTTGATCGGAGATATTGAGTTTATGAATCAGCAAGATAGTGTCTCGTCTGTTACCGCTTTGGAGCCTAGTATCGTCATTCAACTGCCCTTGCAGCACCGTGATCAGCTCTTTAGGGATCCCCTTTTTCTCTATCAGATGGGACGGCAGTTGGCCCAGAAACTTGAGCAGCAAAATCGTATCTCCTCAACCAATATCGCTTACTCCGTCAAAGAACGGCTGGCTACCTACCTACTATCCCATGAGACAGATGGTTCCATCCAGCTGGCTCCCAGTGTACTAGCTGATACTTTTGGTACCTCTTATCGTCACTTGAGCCGGGTGATCAAGGCGTTGCAGGATCAGAGAATGATCGAAAAAACAGCCTTTCGGACCTATGTCATCACAGATCGATCAGCACTGACAGAGCTGGTCATTCAAGACTAGGGGGTGATTTCTTTTGCGACTTCTGACTTTATCATTGCTTGCTTTCGTGCTATACTAAAGTTAATCGCAATCATGCTAAAGCCTTGCCATATCTGTGGTTTGACTTTTACGATAAAGGAGGAAATCAATGTCTGCACAAGATAAAATCATCAAAGCTCATCACCTGATCGACATGAGCGATATCATTCGTGAGGGGAACCCTACCCTTCGCCAACCAGGAGAAGATGTCACACTCCCTCTTTCTGATGAAGATATCATCCTAGGGGAAAAGATGATGCAGTTTCTCAAGAACTCTCAAGATCCTGTCACAGCTGAAAAGATGGGCCTGCGAGGAGGTGTCGGATTAGCAGCGCCTCAATTAGATATTTCTAAGCGCATCATCGCTGTTCTGGTTCCAAATCCAGAAGATGAAAATGGGAATCCCCCAGAAAATCCCTACAGCTTAGAGGAGATTATGTACAATCCTAAAATCGTCGCCCACTCTGTCCAAAATGCTGCACTGGGAGATGGAGAGGGATGCTTGTCTGTTGACCGTGATGTTCCGGGGTATGTCGTTCGCCACTCACGGATCACAGTCGAGTATATCGATAAGAAGGGTGAGCCACAAAAGATCAAATTGCGTGGCTACAACTCAATGGTCGTCCAACATGAGATCGACCATACCAATGGTATCCTCTTCTACGACCGTATCAATAAAGAAGATCCCTTCGCCATTCAAGATGGCTTGCTTATTTTAGAATAAGCAGGCTGATCTCTATAGATAAAAAGCTCTTTGTACCTGAGTAGGTACAAAGAGCTTTTTTAGATTTCTGGTGGGTTGAAGGACACTTAATCCTTATCCTCCTTGACATAATTCCAAATCGCTAGGATCAAAGAGATGATACTCATGATACAGATCAGCTGGATCAATAATTTTGAAGGCTGTCTCATGGCTCCCATCTGCGTTAGTATCATGAATCCTGAAAATATAGTCATCAAGAGCTGTAAGAAAATATTGGTTAATCCACCTTTTAGTTTCATGCTAGGACTTCCTTTCCAATTTGAATAATATAATCCATGCGTTCATATACATTGGGATCATGGGTAGCTATGATAATCAGACGATCATCATTTTGCATGCCTAGAATCAGATCAATGATTTCTTGACTGTTTTTTTGGTCTAAAGCAGCTGTTGGCTCATCCGCTAACAAAATCGGACTATCCTTTAAAATCGTCTTAGCGATGGCAACACGCTGGCTTTCTCCCCCTGATAGGGAAAAGATTTTGCGGTTGAGCTCTACTTGTAAATTGACACGCTTTAGTGCATTTTTCATCCGAGTGAGTTTTTCACTATTTTTGAGCTTCTTTCCGACAAAGGCCAACTCTAAATTTTCTTTAATAGTGCGATTTTCGATCAAACCAAAATTTTGGAATAAATAACTGATATAGTCTTTAAAGTATTCTTTTTCCCTTATAGCTGAGAGTTCACGTCCCTGGATAAGTACCTTGCCGGCATCTGGCTTTTCTAGTTTTCCAATGATGTTTAGGAGGGTTGATTTCCCAGAGCCTGACTGTCCGATCAGGGCATAGGACTGTCCCGCCTCAAAGGACATGTCTATATCGTCAAAGATGACATGATCATCGAAGGCCTTTTTTATCCCTTGCAAGTCAATCATGCTATTCTCCTTTCAAATAACTAATATTAGAGTGATTTTCATGATGGAGCTGGACACTAAATAATCCTACTGCCACAAGAAGATAGATCAGAGGTACCAAGGTGACTGAACCCGGTAGGTTCAAGAGCAAGCCTCCTATATACATGACTAGGGCACCTAGGCTGAGACTCAAGAGGTAGGTCCTGTGCATAGACAGAAGCGACATGCCTGCCAATCTCTTGATAAAGAATTCTCGGCGTCCCTGATAGAAATAGATGATATTGACTAGAATCATCAGCATAAAGGAAGTCACCAAGCTCACACCTACTGCTATAAGTAAGAGATTCTTATCTTGCTTATAGGCTGCCTCCTTGGCCTGGATCGACTCAAAACCGTTAGTCAGGTTGCCAAATTCTGTTGTCATCTTGTGTTTTTGAATCAAGTTGATCACGGTCTCTGGACGATCAACCAGCATATCTCCTGGATCGACTAGACTGTCGGTCATATCAACTTTTCTGACGATGATGATAGGATCTTTTCTAAAGGAGTCAACAGAGATAGATTGGGTACCTCCACCATCATCAAAAATAGGGTAAGTAAAGACTGCTCCTCCATCGTATAGACCGGCTAAAACCTCGGCGTTCTTAGCGATTTGGCTGACCTCATTGGAGGCAAATCCATGTTTTTCAAAGCGAGTCCATTGCTTTTTGAGTGAACTGTAGTTATTTTTTTGCGATTGCGGAATCAAGATCAGCTCATCGCTTTCCTTCATGCTGTTTAGCTTGTCCTCGGATTCTGGACTTAGCGACAGGTCAGAGTGATTGATGAAGTCAGGATTGACATAGAGGACATTGGAAATCGACTCCTCAGTCGGCTCATAACTACCTGCTTCTGAGCTGTCCGAAATAGCAATATCATCACTATTACTTTCTCGGTAAAGGATGGTGACTGATTTTTCTAACTCCTCATAGAAGGATCTGTAATCTTCTTGTGTGACTGTTTCACTTCCTTCTAGAGTCGCTAAGCTATAGTAGGCTTTATTTTCCTGCCATACTTTTTGACCCGTTTCTAGGAGAGATAAGTCTTTATCAATCCTAGTCATCCCAAAGAAACAATACATAACAGAGGCTATGGCTACAGCCTGAGTGGCAAGCACCACTGTCATCATGATGGCAACAGGTGCCTTACCCTTGATGGATAAGTAAATCGGTTGTTTTTGTAGAACATAATAAAATAAATTAGATAAGCCGGCATTGACCATGACAAACAGTAAGCATATAGCCGCTATTGGCAGGGCGACTAAGAGTAGGCCTGTCAAAGACCAGATGCCAGCTGCGATCATGACCAATGATACACCTACGATGATGACAAGGGCAGATAGGACCATAAAAACCGTGTCTCGAACAGTCTTCATGAGGGCGATTGGGTGTTTTCCTTCACCTGAGAGTCGGCGAATGCCAACAGTACGCATGTCGGAGATATACTCTGCCAATACTAGGGTCATGTAGGCTACCACCCAAGCTATAATGATCATCCAAATCTGCCGATTGGTCAGAAAGAGTCTGAGCAGGACGGTACTGTACTCGGTCGGAAAGACCAAGACCAAAGCCTCATTTCCTTGGCTATTGAGCTTTTCTGCTACTTCTTCAGCTGACAGCTTACCGCTCACGATAATATAGAGGGTATTATAGCCAGCATTTTTGATTAGCTGGGGATCAGTCTGACGCTTGAGAGAGGAGGGTAGCCTATCAGAACCGATGGGCGTATAGGTGTTTTCGACCCCGCCTTTACCCTGATCTGTAGTCCTACGATACGGCGGGCTAGGACGAGATGGTTTTCCTTTGCGAGCGTCTCTAGCTTTTGATCGATGCCGACTGTAGACTGTTCAATAGTGACAACCTCACGGAAGCCTGCCAGCATCTCACTCTGACTGGTCTGTACAAAGAGAAATCCCAAGCCAGCTACGAACAAGAAAGCTAGCAGGGCTAAGAGGCGTTTCAAGTGACGGTACATAGCCGCTTCCTCCTTCTCCTAAAATACTACTATGCTCTCTATCACTTCCATTGTAGCCCTTTTGTTAATCATTTTACAGACTGTTTTTTTGATCAATATTGTGGTATTATAA
Source organism: Streptococcus sp. ALY_211 (assembly GCF_058314555.1). Classification (NCBI taxonomy): domain Bacteria; kingdom Bacillati; phylum Bacillota; class Bacilli; order Lactobacillales; family Streptococcaceae; genus Streptococcus; species Streptococcus sp. ALY_211. The sequence goes on from NZ_JBZFUN010000002.1 coordinate 44,064, forward strand.
TATCGATTGCTTTAAAGCGCTTTCATTGCTGATATAAAAAGGACGGATCCGCTTAAGCGATCCGTCCTTTTTATGCTCATTATCGTTTTTATTACCCTTGGCGCTTAGTCTAGAGCAGCTAGGAGGGCATCAGCTTGCTTATTCAAGTCTGCTGTCACATCTTCACTGGCTACATACTTTCCATCTGCCCAAGCGGAATCATTGACTTTTGAATAAGTGACTTGATCGACAAACTTGGTCCGAATAAAGGGCATCAGAGCACGGTAGCTTTCAGCAACTTGATCGTGACCTCCATTTGATAGGATTGAGACAGTCGTAACCTTGTCTTGAAGGACTGAGGCACCTGTCGTATCTGAGAGGTCTTCTGCACGGCTGAGCCAGTCGAGCAAGTTCTTAACAGAACCTGGAATGGCAAAGTTATAAACCGGTGAGAAGATCCAGATGGCATCTGCTGCTTTGACAGCATCACGAACAGCCTGTACAGCTGGTAGAACCGGTGTCTCTAAGTCTTGAGAGAAAACTGGGACATCTTTCCAGTCCAGATAGCTTACTTTTGCCTTCCCAGCCAAGACTGCTTCAGCATTTTGAGCCAGTTGGTGATTAAAAGAACCTTGGCGTAAAGAACCGACAATAAATAAAATGTTTTTCATAGGAATTTCCTCTTTCTTTGTCAAAAATGATTTTAGGCTAGTGATAACAGACATTCTGTCTCCTTTGGCAATTATTACTATGTAGTGATAATAGCATAGAAGAACTAAACTGTCTAATGATTAGCTCATCGCTCCTCTTGTGGCTTGAATTTCTTGAGTAAGGCAATCAGCTGTTCTTGCTCATCCGGAGTAAGAACGTCAAAAGCTGCTTCAACTTCTTTGATGTGAGCCGGAAGGGCTTGCTCAATCAGATCTCTCCCCAAATCTGTCAAGGAAATGACATAGACCCTGCCATCGGATTTACTGACTTGGCGTTTGATCCATCCATTTTTTTCCATATTTTTGATCACAATAGTCATATTACCAGATGTAGAGAGGATGGTACTGATCAACTCCCCGATACGCATAGGACCCTTGCTGTAAAGGACATCCAAAACACTGAACTGGGCTGGTGTCAGGTTGTAGTCGCGAAAACTGGTCGATACTTGATTATCTATAGTCCGAAAGGCCTTTCGCATGACGACCATGCTCTTGACCGCTGAATTTTTAAATTGTGTCATTGACTCTCCCTCAATTATCTGTTTAAGATCAGCTAAGGACACTGCTCAGCCTACTTGCTCTCTTTTCCCTGTAGTAGGTGATTGCAGATCATTTTAAGGTCTCTTAAACCGATTTATCCCTAATTATTAATTATAGCTGTTTTTTATTCTAGCATGATTATGAGTAGGCTACAAGCCTAACGCCCAGAATGGGCAAAAAAGCAAGAGCCTGGAACAAAAGTCCAGACTCCTTATCTCTATTCTAGAGTTACCCAATCAACGCAGTAATTGATACTTTTAAGTGTTTATTTTTGGTTATTAGAAAAAATCTTCGAAGAGAGAGAGTTGGTTGTCTTCAGGCATATCGCCTAGAATACCCATCTCATCCATTTTTTCAACTAGGGTACTGGAAAGACCACCACGTTTTCTGAGCTCTGTCTTGGATAAGAATTCGCCCTCTTCTCGACTAGCAACGATTTGCTTGGCTACATTTTCTCCCAAGCCGTCCATAGCCACAAAAGGTGGAATAAGGGTGTCTCCCTCGATCTTGAACTCTACAGCATCAGAATGATAGAGATCTAATTTACCAAACTTGAAGCCACGCTCTAGCATCTCATTGACCAATTCCAAAGTGGTGTAAAGATCGTTTTCGACATTGGTTGCTTCATTATTTTTACGTTTGATTCTGATATCCTCCATCCTTGCCTTGACCGCTTCTAGGCCACCACTCATGGTCTTGAGGTCGAAAGCCTTGGCACGGATTGAGAAATAAGCACTGTAGTAATAGATTGGGTAGTGTACTTTGAAGTAAGCTACACGCAAAGCCATCATGACATAGGCAGCCGCATGGGCTTTAGGGAACATATACTTGATCTTACCACAGGATTCAATATACCAGTCAGGCACATTGTTGTCTCGCATGGCTTGAATATAGCTGTTTCGCTCTTCTTCAGAAATCTTCAACCACATCCCCTTACGCACGCGCTCCATGATGCTAAAGGCCATCTTAGGATCCAGTCCTGCGTGCATGAGGTAAACCATGATGTCATCACGACAGCCAATAACCGTCGACAAGGTCGCCACTCCATCCTTGATCAGGTCTTGGGCATTGCCCAGCCAGACATCCGTCCCGTGAGACAGACCAGAAAGCTGTAAAAGCTCTGCAAAGGTTGTAGGGTGGGTCTCATCGACCATTCCACGAACAAAGTTGGTTCCAAACTCTGGAATGCCTAGCATTCCTGTCGGAGTACCGATTTGTTCCTCCGTCACACCAAGGACTTCTGTTCCTGAAAAGAGTTTCATGACATCTGGGTCATCTGCAGGAATATCATTGGGGTCTATGCCTGAGAGATCCTGGAGTTTACGAATCATGGTGGGGTCATCATGTCCCAGAATATCGAGTTTAAGGACATTTTCATCGATATCATGGAAGTTAAAGTGGGTGGTCTGCCATTCGGCTGATGTATCATCAGCAGGATACTGCACTGGGGTGAAATCGTACACATCCATGTAGTTGGGGATTACCACGATACCACCAGGGTGCTGACCTGTTGTCCGCTTGACACCAGCAGAGCCACTGGCTAGGCGGTCAACCTCAGCGTCTGGGTAAAACTTATTGTAATCACGCTCATAGCCCTTAACAAATCCGTAGGCAGTCTTTTCAGCTACCGTACCCACGGTACCGGCACGAAAGGCGTACTCTTGACCAAAGATATCACGCACATCCAAATGGGCGTTTGGCTGATCATCTCCTGAGAAATTGAGGTCGATATCAGGAACCTTGTCCCCATCAAATCCAAGGAAGGTCTCAAAGGGAATATCCTGTCCATCTTTTTTGAGCGGACGAGCACACTGAGGACAGTCTTTATCAGCTAGGTCAAATCCCGAACCGACTGAACCGTCTGTTATAAATTCTGAGTACTGACACTCCGGACAGACGTAGTGAGGGGGCATTGGGTTTACTTCGGTAATTCCAATCATGGTCGCTACAAAGCTCGATCCAACCGAACCGCGCGATCCCACTAGGTAACCACGCTTATTAGAACGATCAACCAGCATTTGTGAGGCCAAATAAATCACAGCAAAACCATTCCCTAGAATAGAAGTTAGCTCTTTTTCGATCCGACGGTCAATAATGTCTGGCAGGGGATTACCGTAAACTTCGAAGGCTTTTTCATAAGTCTTTTCAGCAACAGTCTCTTCTGCTTTATCAATATAAGGCGTGTAGAGATCTTTTTTGACCACTTCGACCTCTTCAAAGCGTTCCGCTAAAGCTTGAGTGTTGCGGACAACAATCTCATAAGCCAAGTCTTCTCCCAAAAAGGCAAAGTCGTCCAACATCTCATTGGTCGTCCTAAAATGGGCTTTTGGCAGAGGAGCAGGCTGGGCATCCTCTCCTCGTCCGATCGGACGGTTAATCATCGCTCCCTGACCTAGACTGCGGACAATAATCTCACGGTAGAGCTCATCTTCTGGCTCTAAATAGTGGACGTTACCGGTAGCAAGGACTGGTTTATTTGCCCTTCTTCCTACTTCGATGAGATCTCGGATAACCTGCTGGATCCCCTCTTGTCCAGAAATCAAATCATTAGCTAAAAGCGGTTGATAGATAGCTGGTGGCATGACTTCGATAAAGTCATAATACCGGGCCAGCTCCACAGCCTTATCCACACCGCTGGTAACAACAGCGTCAAAGACCTCCCCTTCTGAGCAGGCTGTTCCTAGTAAGAGCCCCTCACGATATTGATTTAGAACGGTTCTAGGGATACGGGCCACTCCTTCAAAATATTTGACATGGGAGAGGGACACCAGCTTGAAGATATTTTTGAGCCCTATTTGGTTTTGCACGTAGATGGTGGCATGTTTGATTCTGGCTTTCTTGTAAGAATCTTCTGAGACCAGTTTAGTATTTAGGTCAGCCAGGTCTGTCACACCACGTTTTTCACGCGCCTCCTCGATAAAGATAAAGAGCAGACGTCCAGTTGCTTCCGCATCGTAATTAGCCATGTGGTGATGCTCTAGTGCCACTTGAAAACGCTTGGTTAATGGGCCTAGCCCATGACGCTTATACTCTGGGTAAAGGTTTCGTGCGAACTCCAAGGTGTCAATGACCGGTTGAGTGATCAGGGGCAGGTCATGACGTTCATAGTTGGCATTCATAAAGCCGACGTCAAAGGTTGCATTGTGGGCTACTAGCACCGTGTCCTTACAGAAGGCCTGGAATTCTTCCAAGACCTGCAAAAGAGGCTTGGCTCCCTTGACATGCTGGTCGGTAATCCCCGTCAGATCAGTCGTAAATTGACTTAGAGGATGACCGGGGTCGATAAATTCATCGAACTGCTCAATGATATTTCCTTTATACATCTTGGAAGCGGCAATCTGGATCAAGGAATTATTGACTGCTGAGAGTCCGGTTGTTTCCACGTCAAAGACCACATAGGTTGCTTCATGAAGATCCATGCTGACTTCGTTATAGGTGATTGGCACACTGTCCTCAACGATATTGGCTTCGAGACCGAAAATCGCCTTGATTCCAGCCTTTTTGGCTCTATGATAGCCATGCGGAAAACTCTGAACATTGGCATGGTCGGTAATGGCCACAGCTGGGTGCCCCCAGGCTGCAGCTTTATCGATCAGCTCCTCAACTGTAGGCAGGGCATCCATGGTTGACATATTGGTATGGGCATGAAATTCCACTCGCTTCTGCCCCTCAGGCATAAGATCCTTACGTGGCGTATGGGTGATTTCCTTGACGTCTTGAACATTCATGGTCAGGGATTTCGTCCATTGATTGTTTTCAATATTACCACGAACCCGCAGCCAAGCCCCCTTAGTGATCATATCGTATTTTTTGAGATCATCGTCGTCTTTGGCCCATTTCTGCATAGCAAAAGAAGAGGTATAATCTGTCATCTTAAAGCTGATGATGTGGCGACCTGTACGGGTTGTACGGCGCTCGACATCAAAGACCATCCCTTCAAAGACAATACGATTTTCTTCTGTTTCGATGTCGATCATAGGCGTAATCTCAGCTTTTTCAAAGCCTGCTTGGCGCTTGGCAGCTCGCTCTTTATAGTCAAACTGTGGAGAAACAGGCGCTGCTTCTTCGCGCTCTGGCAAGGAGGCTTCTAAGGAGGCTAAAGCCTGAGCATTTTCTTCCTGAGCCTTCTCAATTAATTGCTCGCTTCGTGCTTCAAAGGCCTGCTGGAGCTCTGCTGTCATGGCTTCATCTGACCTAATCTGAGCTGTTAATTTGCCAAAGCCAAATAGGGCTAGTTGCTGTTCTAGACGTGGAAGATGGGTCTTTTTAAAGTGATCATTATCGACAAAGCTCGGCGCATGAATAATCAGATTCTTCTCTTCGTGCGATACTCTGAGCTTGGCAAAAGACGAGCGAAAACTAGCACTGTTGCACAGCGGATAATTAAAACTCTCCTCATAATAAGCCTGTAAAAGGTCATCTGTAAAGTCAGGTGTCCTAGCTTCAATGTCAAAGGTCACCTTGATATCTGCTCGTTCAAACGTCGACACCAGGCGATCAGCCAACTCCCGGTAGATCTCAATCGGTAGGATCCTCTCGAAGATAAAGTGGAACTCCCAGTGTCGACTAACAGTATGGACTTTGACTTCCTTGATATCGGCAGCCAAAAGCGCTTGATCCTTTCTCATATCAAGCGGTAGCTCTATTTGTTCCATCAGTTTTACGAACAAATCTGACATAATTATTGACCTCCATTAGTTCCTTCATTATAGCATAAAAGGGGCTGCTGCTGAGAGTGTAAGTCAGAGAAAAAACTGAGACCTGCTTGATCTCAGTTTTTAAGTAGCTAGCTTCTTTTTCTGATTAGATGCTAGTTATTTCTTACGTTTTTTCCCTTTTTTCTTGCTCTTTTTCTTAGCAGTCTGAGGTTTTTTCGTAGTCGTCGAACCTAGGGATTTAGTATCCTGTGATTTTTCTTTTGAAGCATCTGTTTGGGCTGTTTCTTTATCTTTAACCCCTGCAGTATCTTTAGATGGAGCTGATTTTTTGTATTTGGCTTGCTTTGCCTCTAGTTTTTCGATCGCTTTTTGGCGTCTTGCTTCTTTTTTCTCAGCTCTTTTCGCAGCTTTTGGATCCTTGGCTAGCTTTGCTTCACGCTCTTCTTGCTTTTTGGCCACTTTTTCACGGCGTTTTTCTTCACGTGCTTCCTTGGCTTCCCATTTCCTTGATGATTTTTCCTCAAGGCGTTCAGATCTTTGTGCACGACGTTCAGCTTGCTTATCATTGTAAGCCTGTAAGGATTCACGATAATCTTTTTGCTTAAGGGCCAATTCCTCTTCAAATTTTGTTAATACCTCAGGCACATCTTGCTGGCGCAAGTCCTCATAAAAGGCTGCCATAGTTACCCCTACATAAGGAGCGAGGATTGAGGCTGGCAGATAGATTAAAACACTCAGTAAGATCGACCAAGCAATGATAGCTAACCAACCACTGGATGCTTCGATCTGCTGGACAATAACATAGTATATGGGCAGTGTGACCAAAAGAATCAAGGCAAACCAGCCCAAGAAACTTAAAATGAGCTTGAAATAGTCCATTTTATGATCTTTCATCAGCAAGCGACTCTTGGTGATGTTTGAGGTCAAAGTAATTCCCTTATCTTGGTCTAGGTCATCTTTGAGGGTGAAAAGAGCTTGCGAGTAAGACACAGCCTTGATGTAGCCGGGAATAATGAGGAGAATCATCCATAAGATCGTAAAGACAGCGGACATGAAGTAGACACCAAAAACGCTGTCAAAACGTTCATCTTTGAAAGCATAAGTCGCTACTTGTTTGATAGGGCGCTTGCGTCCACGGATTAAATCGAGGTAGGCGAATTGAGCACCTGCTCCAATCCCAACAGCTCCAAAGAAAGCAAAGAGTCCCACACTCAAAAATGCCATGATCAAGAAGACCATAACCACATTGTTGACAGTTGTATAACCTGTCATTTGATCTTGACTCTGCGCCTGAGTATAGACCAGTCCGACAACACTGGCTAGAAATAAGGCTAAAATCTCTAAAACCAGCGCTGGCACCAAGCTGACACCGATCCCCCAGGCCCAATTTCCACGCAGAGCGATCTTAGCCTCTTGCTTAAGCTCTTTTCTTGTTTTCACGATAGACTCCTTTTTAGGTTTAGTACTATTATTCTATTATCATTGCTAGGGCTTGTCAACCAGTGGCCTTGTCACATCAATCGATCTTTGACGCATCAATCCTTGGCTCTAGCCTCTGTGCTAAAAGATTAGCCAGCAAGGCTTTAAGCGTATCTAAGGGCAGGAAGGCCAGATTGCTAAGTACTAATCCTTGGTAGAGAGATGAGTTGTTATAAGCAGCTAGATAGAGACCTCCTAGGATATCTACCAGAAAAACCCCTGCTAACCATAGGCGGATAAAAGATAAGCTAAACGTAGAACCAGGTAGGATGGTTCTCAATAGAGCCAGGGTCCCCGGCACTAAAAGCCAAGAGCCAATGTAACCTGCTGTCGGTCCCGCCAGTCTTTCCATGGTCATATGACCACCGGAAAAGACAGGAAATACCAAGCCTAAAACTAACAGCAAGAGCAAACAGATTATTGCCTTTTTGGGTTTCAGTAGCTGACTGACCAACATCACTCCCATGTTTTGAAGAACGATGGGGATCGGAGTAAATCCCAAGGGAATAGGCGGTAGCATCCCCAAGACAACAAGAACTGCGCTCATCAAGGCTATGAGGGTAAATTCTTTGAGTTTCATAGTACCTCCACTCAGAAAAAATAAATACTATCGTGCAACTGACAGTTTGGATTGAAGGAGATCTGACAAAATGGGCAAATACCTGAATGGTAGGCAGGCCAGTCAAGGTAATTGTTACAGTTCCCGCAAAGGACCAGTGGGCTAGTCTGGCGATCAATAGCTTTAAAACGATGGTCCGTTAAGGTGTCATGGCACTGGTAGCAGGCATAATAAGCGTGGCAATCCCCACAACGCAGAGCTATGACGTCTCGCTCACTATGATAGTGGCGGCAGCGTCCGGCTGCGTCTAAATCTAATCCATGTATCTCTTGCATGACTGCCTCCTTTTTCTCTTAGCCTAGCATAGGGGAACTATTGTGTCAACCTCTATTTAATATCGGGTTTACACCAGTGAGCTGAGACAGAACTTTCTCTGACTTATCCTTTTCCAGATGGACTCGTCTTTTACTAGCTTTAGTCTTAAAACATAAAAAAGGACAAGTTACTCTTATCATACTTGACTTGAGTCTTGTCCTCTTAGTATGTATAGATTACTCTCCAAAGAAAAAAGAAACAACAGCCACGACAATAACCGCTCCCAAAATAGACGGCAGCAAGGCATAGCCTGCAATCATTGGTCCCCAATAGCCAAATAGATTTTGGCCAACCCAAGAACCAACAAGCCCGGCTAGGATATTGGAAAGGCAGCCCATGGCTTGACCACGATTGGTCAGCCAGCCAGCAACTATACCGATAAAGGCACCGACAATTAATGGTATCATAGCTTCCTCCTCACTCTAGAAATTACGGTTATTCCTACCATAACCATAGCGTTCCATAAAATCTTGACGGAAATCAAGGAGATTATCGTCCATGATAGCTTGACGAACCTTTTTCATCAAGTTAACTAGGAAGTAGAGATTATGGTAGCTGGTCAAGCGAATCCCAAAAGTCTCATCAGCCTTGATCAAGTGGCGCAGATAAGCCCGGCTGTAGTTACGGCAGGTGTAGCAATCACAATCCGGATCAAGCGGGGTAAAGTCCTTGGCATAGGCTGCATTTTTGACAACCAGACGCCCTTGACTGGTCATGCAGGTCCCATTACGGGCGATACGAGTCGGTAGCACACAGTCAAACATATCTACTCCTCGGATAACTCCGTCAATCAAGCTATCTGGGGCTCCGACACCCATGAGGTAGCGCGGTTTATTCTCAGGTAGTAAGGGCGTTGTGAAATCAAGGACCGCATTCATTTCTTCATGGCTCTCACCAACGGCAAGTCCTCCAATCGAGTAGCCAGGAAAGTCCATGCTGACAAGATCAGCTGCTGATTGACGACGCAGATCTTCAAATCCTGCTCCTTGGACAATCCCAAAGATCCCTTGGTCATGCGGACGACGGTGGGCTTTAAGGCCCCGCTCGGCCCAACGACTGGTGCGCTCGATAGATTTTTTGACATAGTCATAAGGTTGATAGAACTGCGGGCATTCATCAAAGCTCATCATAATATCTGATCCCAGATTATTTTGGATGGCAATGGCCTTTTCAGGGGACAGGAACATCTTAGACCCATTGAGGTGATTCTTGAAGGTCACGCCTTCTTCTGTAATATTTCTGCTATCAGCCAGTGAATAGACCTGGAAACCGCCACTATCTGTCAAAATCGCTTGATCCCAGTTCATAAACTTGTGCAAACCGCCAGCTTCGGCAATCAGCTCATCGCCTGGACGCAGCCAGAGGTGGTAGGTATTGGATAGGATGATCCCTGAACCCATCTCTTTTAGTTCTTCCGGTGATTGCGTTTTAACTGTTGCTTGAGTCCCCACAGGCATAAACATGGGGGTGGGAAAAGTGCCATGCGGTGTGATAATCTCACCTAGACGGGCACCCGTATGCTTCTCTTTCTTAATCAAGCGGTATTTAATCGGATAATCTGTCATTCACTTCTCCCTTGTCTTACCTTTATTTTTAAGAGTAAATTAGCTTCACTATTTTAACAAAATAAGACAGACTTGTCACTTAGAGCAGTAATGGGCATAGAAGCTGAAATTAATAATTTGAAAAAGAGCTATACCATCACCATCATTAGAGAGCTAGTGTACTGCAAGAAGTGAAATATACTCGTACATTATTGCTAGTAAAGATAGTCTAGTTATTTCGGGTAAAGGTATCTTATCGTGAATTAGTGATTATACATGTCCGGTTATTAATATTGTACAAATATTGGGGAGAACGATATAATTATCATAATATGAGACAAAATCGGGGGTGCTCTTATGACAATCAAAGAAGAGTTAGGACAACGAATTAAAGCCGAAAGAAATCGCCAGCAGCTCACACAGGGGGAGGTATGTGGAGACGAAGAGAAACTAACAATCCGACAGCTTCAAAGAATTGAAGGTGGTCAATCCATGCCAACTCTAGAAAAATTAGAGTTCATTGCTAATCGCTTGGGAAGTAAAATAGCTGACCTATTGGATGGTAACGATATTCAAGTACCTGATGATTACTGGAAATTAAAAGGACAGATCGTAAAGTTCCCTATCTATGCTGATACAGAAAGAGTCCAGCAAAAGCAGGAACTGATCGAAGAGATTTATGACAAGTACTTTGATATTCTGCCCGAAGATGAGTTGCTCTTTTTAGATCTTTCAGAAAATATCCTAGAGAGTTTCCAAGAAAAGGAGATTCCTAACATCGAGGAGATTTACGACGATGCCTTTGAGCAAGTACTCAAGAAAGAGACACTTGCCCTTAATGACTACCTTTATATGAGTTATTTTTTACAGAAATGCGGAAAATCAGCGGATTATGATCAGGCAACCTTCAAGCTGCTTGAGCAAAAATTGCTTAAGCAGGAACTGATGGCAGATGAACTTTATAATATTAAATTTTTGATTGCTGTTATAGAAGCTTCTTCGGTTTATGTCCTTCATGATGATTACCGGAATCTTCTTCCTTTGCTGGAGAAGGCTCAGCAAATTATTGACAAGGCTCAGCTTCCCACCTATAAACCAGCCCTTTTAGAACTTGAAGCCAAGTACTATATCAAGGTCGTTAAAGATAAGGTAAAGGCCAAAGAACTCTACCAACAAGCCTTGATGCTGGGAGAGATCTTAGGCGATTCTAACATCGTTGCAGATGTTAAGATGGAAATGGCCAATGATGGGATAAATTAGCAGAAAAACATATTTTTGTGTTTTAGTTGTCATTATGAAAAGGTGACATCGATGTCGTTGTTACTTTTAAAAGTCTAGGGTAGAATAGATTCATCAAATGAAAGGAAGTCTTTATAAAATGAACTTGAAAAAAATGTTGAAAGTTTTAACTACTCTTGCTCTTTTAGGAATGGTTATATACTAATACTTAATACTGATCATAAACGCTTATATGGGGTTGATCAAGCTCTATAATCTCAATAATAAACAACTAGCTCTATAATACTGCAGTAGGTGGGGCACCTGCTACAGTATTATGGAGTTTTTTCATAATGATAGATTGTAAAATGAAGTGCAACAAAAAACTCATAGGTCCTCAATCGTGTAAACCATAAGTAACCACACTAAACAGCACACGAGAGAGAGTTTTGAAGAAAGCATTGGCATAAGAAAAAAGATAAATGAAGTTAGCTATATCTTTAATTGTTCCTTCATCTATCTTTTATTTTATATTAATAATTAAGGTGATAATTTGAGATTAAAATTATTTTATTTAAAATCACTTCTAAATCTATCATCTATTAAGGAGCTATGCAACCAATAACTAGGTTATAATTGCGACAGCAATCCCTGCTCCTGCTGCTGCTCCTAAAATAAACTCTTTAGCAGCACCATTGAGTTCTACAGCGTTAAGTTCTTCAAACATTGCCTCTGTTTGAAATTCTGTTGTTGAGATATCTAAATTATTCATCGTCTCTCCTTACCATTGATCATTTGTTCTTAAGCTTTCTGATCTGATACTACTTTTTTTCTACCTAAAATTGAAAGTAGTAGGGTTAATACTAGCATGACAACAGCTACCAGTAAATGGTTGGTTTCTAGCATTAAGATTGTTGCCGCAGTTAATAATAAAATCGATTCAAAGTAATCTTTGGGCTCGCTATTAATCATATAAGACTCCTTTAAGTGAGGACAGCGGCACCTACGACAACACCAGCAGCGCCTGTGATAGCACCAGCAACGAACCAACCATCTCCATTTAGTTCTTCTGAATTAATTTCCTCAAATTGTACAGCGGTCATCTTGAGTTCGTTTTGTTCTTTCATTTTATTTTTCCTTTCATTTTTAAGTTGTATTCATCCTATTAATTTAATTAGGTGGCAATTATAACACCTAAACCGACACCAGCAGCAACACCTAGACCACCGGCAATAACATGACTAGCACCATGTAATTCTTCAGACTTAATTTCCTCAAACTCTAAATACTGAAAAGCTTTTTCTTCGATTTTCATATTATCATCACCTCCTTTCAAAATCAGATTAATCATTTAATTAGTTTTAACTAGTTTACAGAATAACTGGATGCAGCAACCCTTGCCAAATTAATTTTCCAAAGTTAGTGTGTAGTTCTTCTACAGCGACTTCTTCAAAGATCTGTGACTCAGATTTATAGTTTTCTTTTTGCATAGCCTCACCTCCTTTCAATAAAGCCAGATTTAAAAAGAATTTTGAGTTTCAATTTTTTTAGAAATCAATTTGAGAGCTCTTTCTAAAATATTTAAATTAATATTAATCTGTGGCATAATAGATAACCCTTCCTCTTCTTCATTGACGTAAAGATAGGTTAGTATACCAAGCTTTTCTAAAGACTTCATTATTGCAAAAGATTGATTACTTCCTGTCCTAACCGCAGTCATAAGTCCTTGATTACGATAAGATAGGTTTCGTGAATCTAAGATACCGGAAATTATATCAGAGATATCTTTTACCTTTTCTTCTATAACCTCTCTAGACTTAATATAATATTCCAGAGTAATGTTGGCTGATTCTAGCCCCAAAAGATTCCCATTTTGAGTTGAGAAATGCTCCATAATTTTTGGATTTTGCTGTAAATTCAAGTCGACTCTTTCATTAACGCAGATACAACCAAAAGGAGTAATACCGTTATTAATGGCTTTACTGAGGCATAAAATATCAGGTTTTTCAGATAACTGCTGGAAATAGAATGGTGTTCCTGTTTTAAAAAAACCAGTAGCTACTTCATCAAAGACTATCAAGACTTGATTTTCTCTTAGTAACTTTAAAAGGGAATTGAAAAACTTTGTACTTGCAAAGTAGACACCCGCTGAAGCTAAAATAGGCTCAATCATCATAACATCATAAGAGGAAGCTACTTTTGCAATATAATCTAAGATATCCTTTTCTTGTTTTACAGATTTAGGGTAGTCTATAAAGGTCACTTCTCCATATTTAGGATAGAAAGAGCTATTGATATCTTTGTCAATACCACTAACTGATATACCTCCAAAAAATGTACCATGATAAGAATCCTTGAAAGTTAAAATTCGGTTATGTTGGCCTTTTTTATTGATGTAATCAGCAATTTTCAAGGAAAGTTCCGTATTTTCTGATCCAGAATTGGTATAAAGGACTCGCTTAAAACCCTGTCCTGTTAATTCTAATATTTTCTGGGCCACTTCATCGTAAATATCATGCTGAAAAGAATGAATATCAACATAGGGAATCTTTTCACTTAACACCTGCTCAAATCTTCTAGAAACCCGTTGGTACAAAGAATCACTATAACCAAGAGAGGTATTCCATAACCCACTTCTTAAATCAAGATACTTCCTGTTTTGATTATCATACAAATAAGTGCTGTCCGCCCTGACTGGTTTAAAGTCATACATGGTTTCATTGCTATATGCACCATTTAACAGAGCATAATTTTTCATTTTCTCCTCCCTCCTAAATAAAGTAATCAAACAAACTATAGATAAAATTGATAAAAGAAAAAATTATCATAAGAAAATTTACTATACCTAATATAAAAACATCTAATCTAAATTTTTTATTCCGTAAAAACATATCCTTGAAGTAAGTCATATAATCTTCTACTCTAAGTAAATTACTAAGATACCAATAACCATCTAACTTTAAGAAGGGAACTAGGTTGGTGACAATCAGCCCCATATTAACAATGATTAATCCAAATAAGAAGCTAGATGGATATAACAGAGCAACTAAGGTTAAGAAAAACCAAATGGCAACCTGAAATTTCACACCAGCCAAGACCAATTCATTCTTTTTTCTGCCTTTCAAGGTTTTATAAAAGGGCACTTTGATAAAGAAGACAGGCATGGAAAAATATCTCAAAGAAAATCCAAAAGTAACTTTAGAAGGTTTCAAATACTTGTAATAAACCGAGAAATGAGCATACTCATGTAAGGGGAGAATTATCACAGTCGTCACAAAATAAATAGCTGCCATATCCCAGGCTGAAAAGCGTCCTAGTGAAAAATGACTTAAATCAACAGAAGTTATTCTTGCTACATGAGGTAGTAAAACTAGACTAACTACTAGCATTAAAGATGTTAAGTACCACCTATTTAAAAATAAAGGAATTTTATAAAAGGCATTAATTTTAGAACTATCTAAAATTAGTCTAATCAAATGAAAATTAGTCAATTTTCCCCTTTTGTAAGGAGAAGTATAAAAATCATGTAGAGGGTTATCAGGCTCTTCAACATTTGTCAAATATTTTTCCAAATGATGGTTAGATGTAATCATACGATCATTTCGCACATTATATAGCCACCTTCTACTATCATCAATTTGGTACTGAATATTTTTGTATTCTTTAATGGTTTGATACATATCTATCTCCTAAACAATAGTATAACCATAGTCCAAAACGAGATTTTGTCCACGCATAGCTCTGCTATTTTCGCTTAGAAGGAAAAGCATTGCTTGATTAACATCTTCGATAGTTACAAACCTCTTGTAGGGAATTCGTGCTAATAAGCGTTTTCCAAAACTCGAAGACAGGAGTTCTCTATTCCTATCACCGATAATGTATGAGGGCGATATTGTATTTATTCTGATATCCTTATCCTTTATTTTGGCATAATCAACTGATAAATTTTTGGCTAATTGAATTAAGGCACTTTTAGCAGGGCCGTAATCTATTCTTTGCTCATGAGCGACAATTCCATTTTGAGAAGCCATAAGCACAATCGAGACCTCATCAGACAGATAATTATAAATTGCCTTCATGGAAAAAAGAGCTGCTCTCACATTAACATCAAATGTGCTATCCCAATCTTCAAGTGTAACTCCAAAAGTATCATTCATATAATTGACACCAGAAGTAAACACAACACTGGAAAAAGTTAGGTTTAATTCTTTTAAAAAGGTTTCCATCTTTCCGAAAGCATCGTTTTGGCGGAAATCAACAGAAAGGTAGTTTGCTAAGCTACTTGAACTCCTAGGAAAATCTATCCCAACAATCTGATCAAAATTTTGAGAATAGCTTTTTAAGAAACCCTGACAAATTTGACTTTCTGACCCAATTAAAAGTAAATTATTACTCATCAAAGACTCCTTCCACCATGGCATAACTGTCTAAATCCTCTACAAGTTTCAGGTTAAGCCCTAATTTTTTAAACATCTTTTCTAATACTTCGTATGAATAAGAATATTTTACAGAAATACCTAACTTTTTAGGACTTACCAAATTATAAATAATCCGTTCCTTTTCTTGATCAAAAAAATTAACATTGTAAAATTTTTCGCCATTTAATTGGCTAGAATTTATAAGGCCGGAAGTAGATTCGAAGAAACTCTCTTTTAAGAAATCGAATACAATTCTCTTAATATGCGGCTGGGTCATTTTAACTTTCTTCAAAAAATCGTAGAAATCTCCGTGACTAAAAAGTGAAACTGTAGTCGCTGGAATAATAATCACTTCAATATTTTTTTGTGGAAGATTTTCAATTTCTTGTATGGTAAGAGAGTAAATCCTATCGCGCCCCTTTGTTCTAATATACTCTGACATCTCTTTGGCGGGCTCTAAGCCAAAAATGTTGTAGCCTTCTTCAAATAACGGGTTAAAAATTCTACCAGTTCCGCTACCAATCTCTAAAACAGGCATTGACTTATCAAAAAATTTTTTATAACTATCAATATCATCCTCTAGCAATTCATCCTGATTAATAATTGACCGGTAATAATTTGCAAAGATATTATCCTCATAAAGATTTTCAATGATCTCTAATTCTGCCGCTCTTTTTTGAAGTTTATTAAAAATTAATGATTTATCCATAAACTTGCAACATCTCCTTTACCTGACTCATTGTTTCATCATCAATATTGCTATCATTATTCTTGATAATATATTCTAGATATTGAGTAACCAAAGCATTAACTTTGAATAAACGTCCAGTTTTAACATTAAAAACAAAGTGTGACTCATCATTTCTAAAAGCAATCCACTCCATCTGACTAAGTGGCAAATCAACTGCTGCCATCTGGTAGTTATTATATGGGGTAATAAACTCCATTTCCCCGTAAACATAGGTGATCTCCAATAAGGCTGCTAGTAAATATTTTACATCCTTTTTTATGGGTACTTTGTCGATTTCCGGTAATTGTAAGCTGGCTTGATTATGTAGTTGCTGGTAACTATCTCCCGAATTTCCAAGCCTAATTTTCGCTTGAGAATCTAAATAGAACTGTCCTTCCATGAAATATAAAGAATTTAATTTTGTAATTCCTGTTAACACACCATAATCTGAAATGTAATCAGTCAAACTGACACGCCCAGAATTTATAAACTGCTTAAAGAGATTTTCCAAAGATTCTTGATTCAAAGGCTTAAAACTTAGATTCTCAAAATTTGATACAGATTTAATAATTACAGGCCATTTTTCTTCAACCACTTTATTACTTGTATAAACAGCACTATTAATTGCAAAATGACTTAATAAATTACGATTTTCTAAAACAAACCTCTCTAGATCATCTGCAAAAACATGCTTCAATAAACCTCTGGGTAGATTGGGATAAATAGCAGTCTTAAAGGCTTTAAATCCATTTTGAAAGACTTGCCCTGTCTCAAGAGCAACTAGTTTATGATACAAATCATGATTTTCTAACTCCGCTTTAATTTCCCGTATTTTAGACTCCTCAAGCAGACTATCAAGCTTATCCATGTCAATGACATCGATTTTTACATCTAGCTGGTCTTGCAAATAGTTTGCAAGCCGCTCTAAACGGTTATTTTCTTCAAGTCTGATAAAAATATATTTATCAAACCCTAAGAATTCTAGGTAGTCACTAAAGTCTTCAAAACTTTGATTATCAAAATCAAAATAATCCAAACTATATTTTTTATCCATTTGGGTTGATAATTTTAGTGAATATAATAACTCATCTTTTTCAAATACAAAATTTAATCCAATCATATTTCCCTCCACTTTTATCCTCCTCATAATAGGGAAGAGTCACAATAAAATTTGTTTAATTTTATTGTGACTTTCCCCTATTAAATAGGGTTTGTCATTGACTATTAATTCAAAATCAATCTTTTTAATTTAATGTTATAATCACTATTAATATAGAAAGGCTAATTTATTTATGAGCCAACAGCTTAGCTGCCCATACAGCAAAAGCTACACCTGCTCCAACCACCATACTTTTCACCTCCTTTCAATATTTCACTTTCTCAATTTTTCTTTTGTTGTCTGGCTACTACAATAATTAATGCTAAAAGCATCAAGAGCCACACAAGTAAACTTGACGTTTGTAAAGTAGCACGATGCCAAGAAAAATCTTCCCATTTAGTAAAAAATTTGGTAAATAATCCCATAAAACTGTAATCTGTTACCTTAGCGGCAGTTTTATCCATACTAGAGAACATCGGTAAGAAAGCTGAAATTAGCATGGTCGGAACCGTGACAACTTGGGCCATAACTTGTGATTTCACAACTAATCCTAGTAATAAGTAAAGAAGTACAATTGCTAAAGCTGTGAGGCCGCCAATAGCCCAATAATTCACTAAATTATCAATAGGTACATCCAAAATAACCGGAGTAAGCGTCAGGTAGACTATTGTTAAGACTAGGGGGACAACTAATGTCGATAGAAGATACTCATTAGTCCTAACTCCACTGAGTAACAATGTCTTTAGAGTTTTCTTTTCCTTTTCATCTGCTAAAATAGTTAGAATTGGGCTGCCTACAGCTAAGACAATGGCAAAAGGAATACAAAGCGTTAGATAAGCAAGGCCTATTTGATCCTTTGGACCGGACTGACTGTCTATTATAAACCGGTAAAGGTAAATCAGGGCTACAGGCATAAGTACCTGTAAGAGAACACTTTTATTAGATAGAATAATCTGACAGCGCAACCAAAGAAGGGCCGTAAATTGTCTAATCATTGAGTTTTCCTCCTGTTAATTGAATAAAAATATCTTCTAATGTTGGCTCACAAGAATGGATGGTCACTATTTTTTCGCCATCATTAACCATGACTTGACCTAGTTCAGTAAAATCTAAAGTTCTTTCTGAGCCGTCTTCATAACTCAATTTAACTCGCTTGTCCTGATTATATTTCCGGATTAGGTCTTTGGGACTCCCTTGTTCAACTAATCTCCCTTCATTAAGCAAAGCTAAATTATCACAAAGCAAGGTCGCTTCATTCATGTCATGAGTTGTTAAAAAGATTGTTGTCCCAGATTCTTTTAGCTCTAGAATCAGCTCATGGATGGCCTGAGAGGTTGCCGGATCAAGACCTGAAGTTGGTTCATCAAGAAATAGAACTCGAGGTTGGTTCATCAAGGCACGAGCTAGAAGCATCCGCTGTTTCATACCTGTTGAGAGTTTTTCAGCAACTGTCTTGCGGCTGTCATAGAGACCAACCCGCTTGAGGAGATCATCGATAGCAGCTTTATCTATTCCATAATATTTAGCATAAAAAATCAGGTTATTATAAAGGGTCATTTTTTCATAAAAGCCAGTAGTATCACCAACTAAACCAATTTTCCCTAATTCTTTACTTGTTAATTTATGGGAATTTCGTCCTAAAATTGAGGACTGACCGCTATCTTCTCTTAACTGTCCTGTCAAAATATTGATTGTAGTCGTCTTTCCTGAACCCGAAGGTCCAAGAAATCCAAAAATTTGACCCTTTTCAATCGAAAAACGAATGTCATCGAGGGCAACAGTCTTACTAAACGTTTTTCTAATGTCCTGAGCAACAATAACTGAAGTATTCATACATGTTCCTTTCTTAACGGTATGGCGTTATTATAAAGAAAGGGGAACAAAAAGAAAACGACATTCTTGTCGGCTACATGGATGCCCCATTGAAATTTATTATTACAATTCAAACTCTCTGATGTGTCTTTATTTTTTAACAAACCTAGAATGCAGATTATTTCTTATTTCGAATGACTTAAAAACGAGGCCACATCTATTTTGACCTCGTTAGTAAATCTGTTTATTAGAATAGTAATTATGCTATTTTTTCTCTAAATTTCAACCTGAGCAGCTACTGTTTGAGCTGGTTGATTCCCGAGGTTTTCAAGGGTTACTGACTTAACTTCTGCTGCGTTAGTGAAGACAACCATGATTGTTTTTTCTTTTCCTGCGGCTTCAAGAGCTGATAGATCCGCAACAGCAAGTAGTTCACCAGCTTCAACACGCTGACCTTGGCTTACTTTAGGAGAGAACGGCAATCCATTTAGACTGACAGTATCAATTCCGATATGGACAAGCACTTCAAGACCATTGTCCGTTAAGAGACCGTAAGCATGTTTTGTGGGGAAAATACTAGTCACAACACCTGATACGGGTGAATAGACAGTGCCATCAGTTGGTTCTACTGCAAATCCATCTCCCATCATTTTACCAGAGAAGACTGGATCTTTAACTTGATCAATTGGAATAATCTCACCACTTGCTACTGAAAGTACGGTTTCTGTAATGCCTTTGAAGTCATTTTCAGGAGCACTTACTTCTTCTTTCTTAGAGAAGTCAACAACTGGGATACGAGCTCCTGAATCAAGAAGATCTTGAATATCTGTCTTGAGACCATCAGCTTTAGGTCCATAAACGGCTTGCACGCCATGACCTTGGGTGACTAAACCAAGGGCTCCGGCCTTCTTCCAGTCAGTCTCAGATCCAACCTGTGCCATGTCTTTAACAGTCACACGCAAACGTGTCATACAGGCATCAACATCTTCAATGTTATCTTGTCCCCCTAGAAGGTTAATGATTTGAACAATTTGTGAATCAGCAGAAATACCGGCTTCAGTATTATTAGCATGGATAGCTTCGTCTACTTCTTCACTATCATAGTTACCATTGCGCCCTGAGGTTGCAAGATTAAATTTTTTAATCATAAAGTTAGCCATAAAGTAAGAAGCAAATCCAAAGAGAGTTGTAACCCAGATGAAGTTGATCACATCAAGGCCTAGGCCAGCTTTGATCGCCATCGGCGTCCTAGTCAAAAGCTCAATATTACCAAATGAATGAAGACGCAGAGGGACTAAATCTGCCACTGCAAAGGCTAATCCTTGGATGACAGCATAAACCAAATAAAGTGGTATAGCCGCAAACATAAACATATATTCCAGTGGTTCTGTTACACCTGTTAGGAAGGTCGCTGCTGCAGCAGAGATAAACATAGACTTATACTTTTTCTTCTTATCAGGATCAACATTGCGATACATAGCGATCGTCATTCCCATCAAGATCCCTGAAGAACCGATCATTTGACCAACTTTGAAGCGAGCTGGGGTCACAGTAGTCAGCAGTTCATGATATTTAGTAGGATCTGATCCTTTGAGGTGGATCAAATCGGTAACCCAAGCCAACCATAAGGGATCTTGTCCCAGTACGTCTTTACCAGTTGTAATAGAATGGTAGGTTCCACCTAATTGTGTATAGTTCATTGGAATTGTCAGCATGTGGTGCAAACCAAACGGCAACAAGAGCCGCTCCAGAGTCCCATAAAGGAATGGCGCAATAAAAGGAGCAGTATCTTGTGAGTTAGCCAACCATTGACCAAAGCTATTGATAGCAGACTGGACAAGGGGCCAGA
Organism: Streptococcus sp. ALY_211; assembly: GCF_058314555.1. NCBI lineage: Bacteria > Bacillati > Bacillota > Bacilli > Lactobacillales > Streptococcaceae > Streptococcus > Streptococcus sp. ALY_211. Next base: position 65,034 of record NZ_JBZFUN010000002.1, read on the forward strand.
ATATAGCTAATAAAAGTCCCACAATAGCAGAGCGAATAATAACAATAAAGGGAACAAAGCGCTTTCCATTGAAAAATGTTAATACATCCGGTAATTTACGGAAATTGTAGTATTTATTGAAAGCTGTCGCACCGACAAAACCTGCAATAATACCAACAAAGACCCCCATGTTAAGGGCAGGTTGGTTAAGCACATTGATAAAGTAGTCTGGTACATGCATAGCACCGCCAAAAACATTATGAACCACCGCTTTATCATCAGCTAGCATATCAGTGGTTACGCCATAGAAATTACCCGTAATCAGGTTAATCAATATGAAGGCAATCCCAGCAGAGAAAGCACCACCCGCACGCTCTTTTGCCCAACTACCTCCAATAGCTAGTGCAAAAAGCAAATGCAAATTATTTAGGAAGCCCCAACCTATCTGGGCAATCAAGTTAGTAACTTGCACCCAGATAGCATTGTTGGGAGCTATTAGGGCAAGAGAGTTCCCAATACTGATCATCAGTCCTGCAGCCGGCATAACTGCAATAACAACCATTAAGCACTTCCCGAATTTTTGCCAAAATTCGAAACTGGCTAAATTTTTTATAACCTTCATATTATTCTCCTTATATTGTTATATTATCTAAGCAAATTTTATTCAAACAAGATCAAATGGACAGCATAACTTCAACGCCGAAGTGGTCAGATACGACGGGGTAATTTTTATGGTTGAAGATGACTCGACTGGATTGGACAGGAACCTTATGACTGACAAAAATATAGTCTAAGCGTTTATCATTTTGCTGCTCTTTCCAGCCATCAATTCCCTGAGACACTGTCACACCGTCATCTCTATCCTGCGCCAGCAAATAGGTATCTAGCAGACCATATTCTAAGATATGGTGATAATCTGCTGTATTGCCAAGGGCATCTGTATTAAAGTCGCCCATAAAAATTTTAAGACCTCCAAAGTCTGAATGATTGACTAGCCGATTGAGATTATCACTTTGAGTTTCCGTTTTGCTAGTCGGAAGGTTCATGTGGCAGCTATAAATTTCAACTGGAGTTCCTTCCACATCGACCTTGAGTCGGATAATTTTCCGAGAATCAATCGTGTCAACACTTTGGCTTTTAGAGGTATAAAAATCTTCAACATCTAAAACTTTATACTTAGTTAGAAGCGCAAGGCCTTCATCGTAGCGACCATAACCAATATGAGAATTGGTCCAATGGTAGGTATAATCACTGACTCCTCGCTCTGCTATCAAGGATTGTAAAATCAGTCCGTAATTATCTTCTTTAAGAATCTCTGTGACTTTTGAAGAAGAGATTTTTTGATTAACTTCTTGAAGCGCAATAACATCGTACTTATTTTCAACAATAGTATCTGCTAGAATAGATAATTTTCGATCTTGCTCCTCTTCTAACCAGGCATGAACATTCAGCGTCAGAAGTTTCATCCTCAGTCCTCCTTGTAAGGTATCACCGTTTGCCAATCAAAATTTTAGCTGAATCATTCTTAAAGATAGGCTGAACTTTCTAAATATGACAGTTTCTTTTCCCCTAGATCCTGTGAGTGACATATGGCTTAGCCTCTGTGATAACGCTCTGTAATAGCTTTTAGGAACTCTTTTCGATCTTGTGTTAAGTGGTCCTTAGTCATGCGCCATTTCCAATTATGACCAACGGTGTTGGGGGTATTCATCCGACTAGAGCTTGGCAAATCCAACACATCTTGCATGGTTGCGATAACCACATCGCTGACTGTGGCATAAAGTGTGCGTAGCAGGGCTTGGCTGATAGGTTCACCAGGCGCGCGATGTGTATATTCGTCTGTATAAACTTTTGCCTGGTCCGATAAACTTTCATACCAGCCACGGATCACATCATTATCATGTGTACCCGTGTAGGCTATGGTATTTGCCGTATAAAAATGCGGTAAATCTCTGTTTTCTGGATCTGGTCCCTGTAGTCCAAATTGAACAATCTTCATACCAGGAAATCCTGTATCTGACAATAACCTATTGGCTTTATCATCAATATAGCCTAGATTTTCGGCAATAATAGGAACTTGACCCAAGGCTAAATCGATAGCCTGGAATAAGTCATAACCTGGCCCTGGTTGCCAAGTACCATACCTTGCCGTATCATACTTAGCATCAACCTGCCAAAAATCTGAGAACCCCTTAAAATGATCAATACGAATAACGTCATATAGTTTAAGACTTTCTTGAACACGATAGATCCACCAGGCAAAGCCACTCGCTTGATGCGCCGACCAATCATAGATGGGATTACCCCAGTACTGTCCTTCATCACTGAATTCATCAGCTGGAACACCTGCTACATAAACTGGGCAACGTTCCTGATCTACCTTAAATAACTCTGGTTTCGTCCAAACTTCCACACTGTCAGCCGATACATAGATTGGCATATCTCCAATGATCTCAATGCCTGAGTCATTAGCATATTTTTTTAAAGCACTCCATTGGGTAAAGAAAAAATACTGAGCCACTTTATGGTAAGTAATAGTATCTGCTAGCTTTTCACGGAGGTCGTTCATTGTTGAGGGTTCTCTTAGAATGGCTGACTTGTCATCCCATTGCTGCAATGCCTTTTGACCAAAATATTCTTTAAAAGCCATAAATTCAGCATAATCGTCAAGCCAAGCATTGTTTTTCTCTTCAAAATCTGCTAATCTGGATAGGTTCTCTTGATCAGCCAGAAAGTTAGCTGCTGCCTCTTCTAAAAGCGGACGGCGACTAACAAATAAGCGACCGTAATCTACAGATTCAGGATTGTCACCATAATCCGCAGCTTCCAGATCTGCCTGACTGATCCATCCTTGCTGACTCAATATATCTAAATCAATAAGATTCGTATTGCCTGCCACTGCCGAAAAGGATTGGTAGGGTGAATCCCCATAGCTTGTTGTTGTCAATGGTAAGATTTGCCAGTAGCTCTGCTTGGTTGCTACTAAGAAATCTACAAAGTCGTAGGCCGCTTGACCAAAAGAGCCTATCCCTCTTGCACCCGGCAGTGATGTGATGTGCATCAAGATACCGCTTCTACGTTTCCCCATTTGTCACCTCCAGCAAGTCACTCTTGCTTCTCTTTTATTTGTATACAACCAATTATACTGGAAGCGCTTTCTTTAGTCAATGAGTTTTCCGTAATTCTTTTCTGTTATTTTATCTTTAATACGTATATTTTTTGGGTTTCTACTATTTGATACGTAATTTTATAGATTTTTATAAGTCTGTTATGCTAGAATCAGACCATGGATAATAAAGTTAATGTACCCAAAAGTAAATACAGACAAGTCTATGAAGATATTAAGGAGCAAATTGAGAATGGCAGTCTCCAGCCTAATCAAGAGCTTCAAACAGAAAATGATCTGATGGAAATTTATGGCTTTTCTAAGGACACTATTCGAAAGGCCTTATCCCTATTAGAATTAGATGGTTACATTCAAAAAATGAGAGGGCGTAATTCCATTGTTATGGAACACGGACGTACCAAAAACAATTACCTCTCTGAAATCAAGACATCTGATGAGCTTAACAAAGATTCTCAGTTAGATATTAAAACACAGCTGGATAGTCTCTACATTGTTCAAGGTGAGCAAGAGATCATGGAGGTTTTCAAGGTTGATGACAGTATCGATTTCTATCGTGTAGGACGTCGGCGCTTGATCAACGACGAACGTATCGAATTTGAGCTCTCCTATTTTGATAGACGGCTTGTGCCTTATCTCAATAAAGAGATTGCGGAGAAATCTATCTATCGACATTTAGAAAATGAACTCGGCTTACACATCACTCATGCTCGTCGTGAAATTTCCTTTCGTTTTGCGACTGAAGAGGAACAGGCTAATATGGATCTAGGTGACTTTAAGATGGTAGCGGTTGTAACCAGTTGGACTCATCTTTCAAATGGACAGCTTTTCCAGTACGGCTCTATCAGCTATCGCCCTGATAAATTTACTTTCGTCACAATGGCCAAGCGATGAACTTATAAACGAACAAATACCGCCAGATAATCACTTTCTGGCGGTATTTTTATTTTGTATCTTTTGCTGGGCATGGCTTAAGGGCTTTGTATCTTAGTTTAGATATTTGCCCAGACGCTTTCTAAAATATTGGTTTGGTCTCGGTCTGGTCCAACCGATAAGGTAGAGATACGAACGCCAACAAGTTCACCGACACGACGAACGTAGTTACGTGCATTCTCTGGAAGTTCATCTAGACTGCGACAGCCTGTGATATCCTCTGACCAGCCTGGCAGTTCCTCATAGATAGGTTTACAACGTTTGAGTTGCTCCAAGCTAGCAGGATAGTGATCGATGCGCTGACCATCAAGATCATAAGCTACGCAGATTTTAACGGTAGCAAGCCCCGAAAGGACATCGATCGAATTGAGGGATAGATTGGTAATTCCTGATACTCGACGACTGTGGCGCATAACAACTGAATCAAACCAGCCAACTCGGCGAGGACGACCTGTAGTTGTCCCGTATTCGTGACCGATTTCACGGATACGATCACCAGTCTCATCGTTTAGTTCAGTTGGGAAAGGCCCATCACCAACACGACTTGTGTAGGCTTTGCAGACACCAACCACCTTATTGATTTTGCTTGGTCCTACACCAGAGCCAATCGTCACGCCACCAGCTACTGGATTAGATGAGGTAACAAAGGGATAGGTCCCTTGATCGATGTCCAGCATGACCCCTTGGGCTCCCTCAAAGAGCACGCGCTTGCCACTGTCTAAGGCATCGTTCAGGATAACAGACGTATCTGTCACATATTTCTTGATCTGTTGACCGTAGTCGTAATATTCTTGGAAGATAGACTCAAAGGCCAGAGCATCGCTCTCATACATTTTTTCAAAGAGGCGATTTTTTTCTGCTAGATTGATCTTCAAGCGCTCTGCAAAAATATCTTTATCCAATAGATCTGCCATACGGATTCCAATACGAGCCGCCTTATCCATATAAGCAGGGCCGATCCCCTTATTGGTGGTTCCGATTTTATTGTCCCCTTTAGAAGCTTCTTGAAGCTGATCTAACTTGATATGGTAGGGCAAGATAATATGGGCACGGTCAGATATACGTAGATTATCGGTTGTGACCCCTTGGTTATGAAGATAGTCCAGTTCCTCAACTAGGGACTTTGGATTGATGACCACACCATTACCAATGACAGCTAATTTTTCAGAAAAGAAGATCCCTGAAGGAATCAGGTGGAGCTTAAAGGTTTTACCATCGATGACGATGGTGTGCCCTGCATTATCCCCTCCTTGGTAGCGGGCGATGACCTCAGCATCCTGGCTCAAAAAGTCCGTAATTTTTCCTTTACCTTCATCCCCCCACTGGGTTCCAACAACTACTACTGATGTCATACTATTCTATTGGGCAACTCTTGATAGAAGCTCCCTCACCTTTCTAGATATAAAGTGGTAGATTTCGTACCTACTCATTTTTACAAACACCTTATTATAGCAAAAATTCTAACACTTTTCCAAGAATACAGCGAAATCGACTATAAATATTAACCAAATCTGCGTATGCTCCTCATTTTCAAGCAAAAACCGAACATTCGTCTTGTCCTTACTTTTCTTGGCAAGAAGGCTGTAAGGTGCAAGAGAGTCTAATAAATCTTGGAGGAGGGTAAGGAGCCTGGGGCTTCGTTCTAGCCTCCGATGCTAGTTGAACCCTACCCTCATTCTTTGATTTCTCGACCGTTTGTGGGTTGGATGGGGCGAGCATTTTTGAAGCCTAGAGTTTTTGAAAACTTCTTAACCTGTGCTTTACTAATTGATTTTTGCTCTTTGAAGACAATCCAGTTGACACCTTCCGTACAGGGTGGCGTTGTGAGTGACCCTTCGAAGTTATAGTAGTCATGACTAGCAGGGTAAAAGGCACTGAGGTCTAAATGATCTGAAAGAGGGATTTTCTTATCAACTTTATTAGTCATCTTGTCCCAGACGGCTTTTAGCTCTTTATTTTCCTTGCCATACTGATAGAGAACAGAGACCACTGTCATCTCTCCTTGATCCGTCTTGTAGACAAAGTGACCTTCTAGAGGGTAGGTCTTTCCGTCAATGTGATTTTCGCTAGGATTATGAAAATGGAATTGCTCTAATTTATAGACCTTGTTTGCGATAGTCAGAGTGTCCTTACCACCTTTAACTTCCACTTCAATCGTGTGCCCATTATCTTCTACTGAAGCTTGGGAATCTTTATAATCTAAATCGAGCTTTGGAAGATCTAGGTCCTTGGCTCCAGTAATATCGATAGGCGATTGGCCGTCGCCATTTCCTTGATAGTCTTTGAGATTAAGCTCTCCCCAGTGATCTGGACCAGTTGCTCCAGAATAGCCCCACTGCGCTTCCTTAGCTGTTACCTGTTTATGGGGGAAATTGACAACTGCTAGGCTGACAAGTAGGGTAATCAAAACTAGAGCAAAGATGAGATATTTCTTTCTTGACATCAGTATTCTCCTTTATACCTGAGATATGTTTCTATTCTAGCACTTTGCAAAACTTTTTCCAGAATTTATTTTCATATGAATCTATTTGCTCCGAACAAATGTTCGGATATTGCTGCTAGTCTTAGAGAGGGATAGCGAAAAGTTGAGTTTAACTGCCCATCTGGTGTATAGTAAAGTCGTTTAGACTACTGTTTTATTTTAAGGAGACTACGCCTATGACAATTAACCAAATCTTACAAGAAAGCTCTGCTGACTTAGCGATTCTTGAGGGATCCTTTGGTCTGGAAAGAGAGGCACTGAGAATCAATCGGCAAGATCACCAGCTCTCTGAGCTCCAACATCCTAAAGTCTTAGGAAGTCGGAATTTCCATCCTTACATCCAAACGGATTATAGTGAGGCACAGATTGAACTCATCACACCAGTGACTCATTCAACTAAGGAAGCTAGGCGTTTTTTAAAGGGCATTACTGATGTTGCCGGACGCTCTATTGATCGCTCCGAATATTTGTGGCCCTTATCCATGCCACCTAGGATTGAGGAGTCTGCTATTGTCATTGCTCAGCTAGAGGATACATTTGAATACCATTATCGCCAGCATTTAGCTGACACATATGGGAAAAAACTGCAGTCTATCTCTGGAATTCACTATAATTTTGGTCTGGGAGAAGATCTTATGCAGAAACTCTTTGAGCAGAGCGGCTATAGCGATCTCCTGGCTTTCAAAAATGCTCTCTATCTTAAGCTGGCTCAAAATTTTATCAAGTACCACTGGCTGCTGACCTATTTATATGGTGCCAGCCCTATTGCAGAAAAAGGATTTTTTGATAGCTCTCTAGAGTCAGCTGTTCGCTCTATTCGAAACAGTTCATTGGGCTATGTCAATAAATCAGATATCAGTGTTTCATACAGTAGTTTGGAGCAGTATGTCACTGATATTGAGGCCTGCGTCGCAGATGGCCGCTTAATCGCTGAGAAAGAGTTTTATTCGCCCGTGCGTTTACGCGGAGCCAAGCGCAGTCGAGACTTTCTGACGCAAGGGATTACCTATCTGGAATTTCGTTGCTTTGACCTCGATCCCTTTGATCCCTTAGGTATCAGCCAAGCCACCTTGGATACTATGCACCTCTTCATCCTAGCTTTACTCTGGCTAGACCAGCCTAAACAGGTCGACAAAGAGCTTGAGCAAGCTAGAGAACTGAATGACACTATCGCTAAGGCTGGACCTTTGGAACCTCTGCCTGAAGCAGCTGATCCAGAGATTATCCTTACGGCTATGCGAGAACTTATTTCTCATTTCCAACTGCCAGATCGCTATGGGCAACTTCTATCTGACATCGAACATCAACTCGCTAACCCTGAGCTGACAGTAGCCGGACGTCTGAGCCAAAACATTACTAGACTCTCCTTGGAGACTCTAGGGCGTCAACAAGGACAGACTTACAGCGATTTAGCTTGGCAGGCGCCTTACGCACTCAAGGGCTTTGAAAGCATGGAACTCTCAACCCAGCTCATCATGTTTGATGCTATCCAAAAGGGGCTGTCACTTGAAATTTTAGACGAAAGCGATCAATTCCTCAAATTAAGTTTTGGCGATCATATCGAATATGTCAAAAATGGCAATATGACTGCTAGGGATAACTATGTAACACCCTTGGTTATGGAAAATAAAACGGTTACCAAAAAAATTCTGCAACAAGCTGGCTTTCCGGTACCAGGTGGCTATGAATTTCATGACTTAGATGAGGCTCTTCAGTATTTTGCGCATTTTCGCCAGAAGGCTATTGTCATCAAGCCTAAGAGCACAAATTTTGGTTTGGGTATCTCAATTTTTAAGGAAGGCGTCAGCCGAGACGATTATATCAAGGCTGTACAGCTAGCCCTGGCTGAGGATGATAGTATCTTAGTTGAAGACTATGTTGCTGGAACCGAGTATCGTTTCTTCGTATTGGAGGGAGAAACCTTAGCTGTCCTCCAAAGGCAGCCTGCTCATGTGATCGGAGATGGTCATTCTACTATAGAAGAGCTCGTTGCTATCAAAAACCGTAACCCACTAAGGGGAACGGGACATCGCTCTCCTCTTGAAAAGATTCAGCTAGGAGAGATTGAACGGCTCATGCTGGAGCAGCAAGGTTACACACAGCATAGTATTCCAGATCAGGATAAGCGTGTTTATTTGCGGGAAAACTCCAATATCTCAACGGGGGGAGATTCGGTTGATATGACTGAGCAGATGCATCCTAGTTACCTAGAGCTGGCCGCTCAAATGGCGGATGCCGTAGGGGCTTGGGTCTGCGGGGTTGATCTGATCATCCCTGACTACAAGCAAGCATTTTCACCACAATCGCCTAATGCAACCTGTATTGAACTTAATTTCAACCCTCTCATGTATATGCACACCTACTGTGCTCAAGGACCAGGACAGGTTGTCTCAACTCGAGTCATTGAAAAGCTTTTTCCAGAATTGTAAAAATATCATAAAAAGGCTGAGACAAAGTTCTCAGCCTTTTTTATGATATTTTTATTTGCTACAAGACATTGATTTATAAACTTATCTTTATAGCTTGGGACTAGGCGATGAAGTCTTGAATATCTTCTGGTGCCAAGGAAGAGTCACAGACAACCTTTACAGAGCCATCTTGTGCAACCAAAAGTCCTGGAACTGTAGCCACACCATAGCGCTGGCGTAGAGCTTGGATTTCCTCAAATTGACTCATATCTTCACTGTGTAAATAGTATACTTTAGCACCACTTTCTTCAATGACCTGACCTAATTTAGGCGCAAAACGTTGGCAAAATGGACAAGTTGGGCGACCGATAAAGAGAATAAATTTCTCTTTTGCATCAATTTTCTCACGGGCAGCAAGTGCTGTAATAGGCTCCATCAGGGCAACAGCTTGATCAAACGTTAACATAAGAGTACCTCACTTTAGTTATTGGTTTTATCATAAACCAAGCCAGAAGGAATTGCAATTTTTTGCTACGATGGTATAAAAAGAGATGGACTTTCTGTCCATCTCCAAATATTGTCAACTTACTGTGCTTCTTGTTCTTCTTTCAGAAGTTTATTGTCATACATTTTGATGAATGGATACCATACTATAAAGGCAGCGATAGCACAGACAATTGCTGTCAAGAAGGCTCCAAAAGCTCCTGAACCTGGTGCTCCAATAAAGGCATTAAGTCCAACAGGAGTTGGCCAAGGAGATTGCGAAATGGAGAAGCCTGCAAAGCCTAGTTTAACTGACCAGTAGCCAATTGAAGCGCTAACAATCGGAGCAATGATAAATGGAAGTGCTAAAAGCGGATTGTACACAATCGGCATACCAAAAATTAATGGCTCATTAATATTGAAAACGGCAGGTCCTAAAGATGCACGCCCAAGCAGTTTTAGCTGTGGTGCTTTAGCTAAGAAAGCAATATAGAAGCAAAGAAGTAATGTTGCACCTGAACCACCAATAGTAACATATGAATTGGTAAACTCACCAGCAAAAGCAATATGAGAACCATGGGCATTTTCAGCCATATTGGTCAAAAGTATTGGGTTAACAAGCCCCATGACGATATTAGCGCCGTGAATACCTACGATCCACAATGCGTGTACAAGAAGATAAATGACTACTATACCCAACCAACTATTTGTAATATTACGAACGAAAGCAAAGGGAATGGCGATCACCTGATAAATATCTGTTCCAAGGGCGATAAAAGCACCATTGATGACAAGAATAGCAACAGCAACGACACCAGCTGGAATCAATGCTGAGAATGAGCGTGACACACCTTCTGGTACCGCATCAGGCATTTTAACAACCCAATTACGATTGATACAAAGTCTATATAATTGTACGGCTAATATGGACATTAGGATAGCTGTAAACATACCAGCAGTAGATAAGCGATCTAGACTATTACTGCCAATTGTCCATCCATTGATAGTAGCACCTTTAACATTCAGATAGTCAAATGCTCCCTTAGAAACAATTAATTGTGGTATTGTTAGGAAGAAGGCGAAGACAGAAAGGAGTGCTCCGTAAACAGGGTCAACATTTTCTCCATTTTCTTCAGCGTAAATTTTAGTGTACTCATGGCCAATAACAATGGCAAAATAGAGCGATAAAATCCCCATCGTACAATTATAGCCTTGCAAATACAAAGGTGCAATTTTATCAAAAGATCCCGCCCAGATGTCTTTCAAAAAAGTCAACATGGGGAAAGCTTGTGGAATAACACTAATTACGAGAAACATTGATCCTACAATGGTGAAAGGGATAGAAGCCATCCCTGCAGCGACGATAGCACGAACAGGCCGCCAAGTGGATACAATACTCATCGGTCCCATTAGGTATTTTTCTAAGAATTCAAACACTTTATTCATCTCGAACCTCCTTAAAGTGTGAAATAATATACTATTTAATACTTGCTAGATATTCTTGAATGCGATAATACTGCCGATCCGTTTTTTGATTGATTCGATACAGTTTTCTTAACATCCATACAGATATTAATATTCCTAACATTAAAATAATAATAATAAACAAACGAGCGGTTACATTACTTGAGAGAAAAGGGAAAAAATATCTGTGCTGATTAAATAGTGCTAGTAAAATTAATACACTATTGACAGCAATATTAATATAAAAATAATTTTGTGTTATACGAGCAGGTTTTTGCTCACGTGTGTACATCTTGTACTGTTCCCACGTACAAATAGCTCCCATACCGCCTAGTAGTATAGGCAAAAATGACATACCCAATTTATGTGATGATGACAATAATAGAAACCAATAAAGATTGGCAAAGAAGAAAAAGACAACTGTATAGCGTATCAAAAAATAACGTGTGTAGTACATGTTTTTGATTCCATTTTCTTTTCTCAGGTTATCAATTTTTGCTTTTTCTCCATTCGTCAAGGCGGCCATAGCTTCCCTCCTCTTAGTCAATTTTTTTATACAACTCCAACATTTCCAGTGCTACTTCCCGCAGAGTCATGGTTGTCATCAAGTGATCCTGAGCGTGTACCATGATAATTTCTACCTTGATGTCTGTACCACTGGCATACTCTTGTAGCAGATCAGTCTGTGACTGGTGAGCTTTTAAGAACTCTTCATTGGCTTGATCTAATTTTTTTTCGGCTAGGTCATAATCTCCTTGTCGCATAGCGTCAAAGGCTTCATGGACAATAGCACGCGCATTCCCAGAATTGAGGATGATTTCAAATGCGGCAACCTGTAACTCTTCTGTATTCATACCTTTAATTCCTTTCTCCTAATTGTAAAAATAGTGCTTTAAACTCTTCAAAAGTTTGGCAGGCCAAGATTTTAGACTGTAGTTCCGATTGATCAACTAAGTCGGCAATACTGCTAGCAATGATCGGCAAGGCATCATTTTCATAGACAGACATAGAAATCAAAAATATCAATCGAATTCTTGGGTAATCACTGCTCCACTGTAACCCTTGACGGACAAGGGCGACAGCCACACGATGCTTGGTCCCAACCGCTTTTAGCGGGTGAGGAACCGCTATGCTATCGCTAAAAACTACCGAGCTCATCAGCTCCCTTTGCTTAACCATCTCTAACATCCGACTTTCAAAGTGATGACCTTCATAGTCAGCAATGCTATGGATAAGCTGGGGGATAACCTTCTCTTTCTCAGCATTATCAAAAATGAAGAAGGATTCTTTTGCAAAAAATTCATCAAAAACTTGCTCTAATGAGCTATGATCTTTCTTTGTGATATGACCGATGCGTTTCTTTTGTTGAAAACCAGCAATTTCTTGCCTGATATGACTAATCTCCTCATCATCTAAAAACACAGATACTGTAAATACTGGAATGTTGAAAATAAGGGTGGAGAGATCAATCGATGAAACAATAAAATCAATGCCTTCTAGCTTTTCATCACTAATCTCGTAGTAGCCAATAACATCAAGGATACGGACGATATTTCCCAATTCGTTTTCAATACGGCTTTTGAGCATTTGGGCGCTGCCATAACCTGTTGCACAAATAACGAGGATATTGTATTTGGTATGCTCTTTGTAGCGTTCTTTAGCCGCCATGAAATGAAGAGCGATGTAAGCCAATTCATCTTTTGATACAGAAAACTGGCTGAAGGCCGGCATGAGCGACAAGGTCTTTTCAGCCAGTTGATACATATCTGGATATTTGTTCTCAATCTCATCCGTCAGCGGATTATCTAAGACCACCTCGTTTTCCAAGCGTATCAGCATGGTTGAGAGGTGGGATAGCAGGCCTTCGATCAACTGAAAATCATTTTTGACAGCTGGATTTAGTGTATCGATGGCTGCCAGTAACTCTTCTCGGATACGATCTTCCTGCTCCTGGACGATGTGATTGGCATTCGCTTGCTTTTTCGTTACTAAATGTAGGGTGATGTAATCGACTTCCTCACTGGGAAAATCGATCCCTGTCACCAAGCTGATTCTATCTAGGATACGCTGGGCAATTTTTCGCTCATAGCGGTCAGCAATATCGACTGCCTCGGTAAGTTTACTAATCTTGAACCCTTCGGTAATTCGACGAATTGCTAGAGCAATGTGAATGACTAAGTTTTGAATAACATAATCGGAGAGTTTTAATTCTCCTTCTCGGCATTCATCAAGAACGATAATCGTGAGTTCTTCAAAGCTAATCTTTTGACTCAATAGATCATTATCAACGTAGGTATGCAGGGTATTAACGAATCCCGAACTGATGAAATAATCCATGATAAAGCGTCTCTTATCACGTTCACTACCAGTGATATAAACACCTCTATTAGGCTTACTCTCAATTTTTAGATGATAGGGAGTAAATTTTTCCCGAATTTTTTTAAAATCACTGGACAAGGTTGAACGGCTGACATAGAGCTCATCAGCTAAATCATCAAAGTAAATTTCATTTTGCTCAAAAAGAAGTTTATTGAGCAAATAGTTGTAACGGTCGTTGATATCAGAGACTTCCCTATAAGGAAGCTGGGAGAGATTGAGATGCTGCTCCTCCAAAAAATCAGATAATTCTTCATCATCTAAAATATCCAATTTATAGCCATGTCCCTGCTTTGAGGTCAACTCTAACCTAGGGTAGGCAGATAGCTTATCCACTAAGGATTTGTAGTAGGTCCGAATCGTTCTATCTGAACACTCAAGTTGATCAGCCAATTCTTGACTGGTTGTATAGTGATCCTTGTTTTTAATAAGAATCTGGAGAATTTGTCTTTCACGTTTGTTCAGCATGAGACACTCTCCTCTCACTAAATTTAGATATTTTCCTTAACCAAGGCTGCCATTTTCTCAATCCCCATTGGAATAGGGATATAGGCTTGTGGTGGAATTTGAACAATAGGCTTGTTCTTTTTAGCAGCAGCATCTGCCAACTGCTTGAAATTCATTTTTGTCTGAGGGCTGACCAGATAGAGGTCGTATTTATCTGCTTCAATACGTTTTTGACCCTCTGGCACACCAACGGCATCCATTTCAATGTCTTCTCCCTGTTCTTGCAACATGGTCATTGTCTTTTTAGCGATCATGGAAGAAGACATACCACCTGCACAGATAATCAAAGCTTGTTTTGCCATAAGATAAGACTCCTTTATTAGTTTATTTCTATTTTTATTATATAATAGCGCTTTCAATATGTGCATGGCTACTTTTTCCGTATCCTAGCGGAAAATCTCTCTATTGATACGGAAACTATGGAAATCTATTTCTTTAAAATTTCCGCAAAAAAGACCAACCTTTTCAGTTGGTCTTTTGCCTTTATAATAAGTCCACTTAAACAACCTGCCGGTAAGTGATGATAACGTTTTTGAGCTTAAGCTGATATTCTTGCATGATTAACTGCCGCAATTTAACATCATTGATGGTTGATGCAACGACAAAACCATCTGGCGTTTCATATTTTATGGATAGAACATTCATCAGATTGGCATTTTGGCGAATATCCGGCTTATCAGTTTCCTTAAAACTAATGAAGTATGTGCTCGTCAGCTTGCCATTTTTCCCCTGATAGGTCGGCGTGGTTATTCTTTTTCTTACCCACAACACAAGGTAAACCATTAGGACTAGTATAGCAATGGCAAGTAAGCTATTCAAAATAGTATGCCACATAAACATCACCCTTCCTTCTCTGACTATTTTTAGAAGCCATTCAGATGGATTAGTATTAGATTTAATAACGCATCTAGCAGACTATAAGTGTTCTCCATTTGAAGCAATGACCTCTTTATACCAGTTGAATGATTGCTTAGGTGAACGGGCATAGGTTCCTGTGCCATCATCATGTTTGTCCACATAAATAAAACCATAGCGCTTGCGCATTTCACCTGTTCCTGCAGATACAAGGTCGATACAACCCCAAGGTGTGTAGCCCATGAGGTCAACACCGTCTTCATCAACAGCCTTAATCATCTGTTCAATATGGGCTTTTAGGTAATCAATCCGATAATCATCATGCACCATGCCATCCTCTGCCACTTGATCAATAGCGCCAAAACCATTTTCTACAATAAAGAGCGGCAGGTGATACATATCAGTAAACCAGTTGAGAGCATAACGCAGGCCTTCAGGATCAATCTGCCAGTCCCATTCAGATGCTTTAACGTAGTTATTTTTGACCAAGTCTTCTGTTTCCAAATAGTCATAATGTGGGTTATTTGGACGGTGACTGTCAATGGCAAAGGACATGTAGTAGCTAAAGCCGATATAATCAACGGTTCCAGCTAATAAGTCTTTCTTATCTTCTTCAGTCACATCAACATCAATGCCTTTACGTTCCCAGTATTTTAGGATGTGTTCTGGATAATAGCCATGCACATGTACATCAGCAAAGTAATAACGCTTTTGCATGGCTTTTTGCGCCATCAAAACATCAGATGGCTTACAGGTTGCCGGATAGATAGGGCACATAGCAATCATGCAGCCAATCTGCAAGTCAGGATTAATCTCATGACCAATCTTGACCGCACGCGCAGACGCTACCAATTCATAGTGGGCTGCCCTGTACATAATAGCTTCACGGTCATCGCCTTCTTTATAGACAATACCTGAATTAGTAAAAGGTGCAAAATCTTCTTGATAATTGGCTTGGTTGTTGATTTCATTGAAGGTCATCCAATATTTAACCTTGTCTTTATAACGACGGAAACAAACTTCTGCAAAGCGAACAAAGAAATCAATAACCTTGCGGTTGGTAAAGCCACCATATTCAGTAACCAGATGATAAGGCAACTCAAAATGCGACAGAGTCACCACAGGCTCTATGCCATATTTGAGACATTCATCAAAGAGGTCATCATAAAACTGCAGGCCTGCTTCATTGGGCTCAGTTTCATCCCCATTTGGAAAGATGCGGGTCCAAGCAATAGACGTCCGAAAACATTTAAAGCCCATTTCTGCGAAGAGTTTGATATCTTCCTTGTAGCGGTGATAAAAATCAATGGCCTCATGATTAGGGTAGTATTTACCTTCAATCACACCATCAGTAATCTCACGTGGAACACCATGGCGACCTGCTGTCATGACATCAGCAACGGAGACGCCTTTACCGCCTTCTTGCCAGCCACCTTCCAGTTGATGGGCTGCTACTGCACCACCCCATAAAAAATCTTTTGGTAATCTAGACATTTTTCCCTCCTGATACTAAAAACTTTGTTAGGCGGAGGTCCCATAACGGTTACCTCTGCCATTTCATCTCAATTATAGGAGGAAAAAGTAAGAATGACCATATATATTTTTTCCTCACTTATAAGGAAATTTATGTTTTTTTCTGCTCTATAAAAAGAGTCTGAAGCAAAAGCTCCAAACTCTTTGATAGTGTTTTACAGTTACTGGACTAGCACAGAGAACTTTTTGCCCACTCACTCTTATAGTTCTGCGATTTGATAAAGCTCTACTTCAGCTGCTGTTTCTGAGCCAAACATATTGATCATAATTTTGACCTTGTTGTTTTCAATCTCAGTAACACGTCCTTCTTGTCCCATAAAGGCTCCGTCAATGATTTGAACAACATCACCAACCTTAATATTGGTATCAATGACATCGACTGTTTGTCCCATCGATAGAAGGATGGCACGGATTTCCTCCTCCAAAAGAGGTGTTGGTTTTGAGCGGTTACCATGAGAGCCTACAAAACCAGTGACATTTGGTGTATTACGGACAACAAACCAGGCTTCATCCGTCATGACCATCTCAACAAGAACGTAGCCAGGGAAACGATTTTCTTCGATTTCCTTGGTTTGTCCATTTTTTTCAACATTGACTGTCTGAGTCGGTATCTCGACACGTAGGATATTTTCTGTCATATTGTAAGTCTGCGCACGTTGCAAAAGATTTTCTTTTACTTTATTTTCGTAACCTGAGTAGGTTTGAAGGACAAACCAGCCCTTATCAAATGAGTCTAACATTGGCATTTCCTTTCATAATAAAAAAGCCTTTTAGGGCTTTCTTTTTTCTTTGCCACCATTATAACATAGATTGGTCTTTTTTACATTTTTAATTTTCTTAAAAAATGGTATAATGCTACAGTATGTATCAAAGAGAACCAGCTGTAGACTCAGCTGCCGCTCTAAGATCCAGCTCAAAGCTATAAGCTATATAACTTTTTGAGTAGATTTTGTTTGTTTTACAAGGAGACTATAGAGATGATGAATGAAAAAGAATGGGTTGAGTTTTTCGAACTGATCAACGGTCGTAAACCTAGTCCTGCTGATTTTGAACAGGGAAGACTTGCTGGGGAGTTTACACCGGATGCTCAGTCAAACTCGCAAACAGCACCTATCCAGGAAGCTGAGACCCCAGCACCTGCAAGCCCTGAAATGACACAGCCTGCTGCCCAAGCACCAGCAGAGCCTGTCAGTCCTGCCAACACACCCGTATCTCCACAGGTCAATCCCAATCCTGCAGTTTCTAATCCAGGAGCTGCCCCACAGGTATTTGCTACTAACCAGCAGGCAAACCCTAATATGACCTTTCAGTCAGCACCTGCGCCTAAAGCTCCTAATAAGTTTATGAGTTTCTTCAAAAAGAAACCTGGTAAAAAAGGCTGGCCTTTATGGCTCAATCTTACCCTGACTGCTGTTGTGGTTATCCTTATGATCTTTCTGGGTATCTTTGCCTCCAGAAGTCAAAGAAAAGCAGATGTTCAGAACATCAGTGGTGATTGGCAATTAAAAGAGGCTTCTATCTACAAGGATGATGATTGGGACAGCTTCTATAAAAATGGTAGTATTAATACTGAAGATGAAGATGACTATGACTATCTCGAAGCTAACTTCTATGTGACGGAAGATAATGACACCTTGAAGTTTTATGGCGGTTATGATGTATCAGAATTTCTTGATGAACTAGGTGATTACTATGATGAGTCTGATACTGTTTCAGAACTTAAAAAGCTAGATCCAACATTCGTAACCCCTTATTTCTCTGTTCCTAGCCACCCTAGCTTGGAGATGACCATCCACTCTGAGGATCATAGTCTCGGTGTTCGTGCTGATGACAATGATTACAAGGAGTATCTCCCTCTCTATGTTTACGCTAAGGAAGAATCAGATGCGGATGCTTACGATGGCGATATCGAAGAACTAGAGGCAAAATATTTTATGATAGACGGTGATTTGACTATCGTCTACTACGAAGATGATGATCCGGTCTATATGGAACGTTATGAGGCTTTATCTAAGTCTAATGCTAATAAAATTAAAAAAGATGCAAAAGATCACAGTAGATCATTTTCAGACTGGGAAAAAGGACCTACTACCGGTGATAGCGATAGCGACGACTCTATATCAGACAAAGAACGCAGTGCTTTCCAAGCCGGATAAGCTTACCCATTACTAAAAAACAACCACTCGATAAAATCGGGTGGTTGTTTTAGTTCTCTTATCGATAAAGAAAAGCCCTAGAAAGATTGAACAAACTAGGGCTTTTAGTCATTTTTAAAACGGTAAGTTAATATTGGTTAATAGATAGTCCATGGCAAATCGTAAACCGAAATCAAAGGCATATATGATTGCCGTAAAGAAAGCCGTATACTCAATAACAGCTATAAAATCAATCCAACGTTGCTTTGGCGATGGCCAGTTCGTCTCTTCTAAAATCTGAAAAATTCCAGCAATAAATTTCACGGTATCTCCCCTTTATGTGTCCCTCAGTTATCAGCGCGTTTCCTTGTGCAGGGTATAGCGCTGACAATGCTTACAATATTTATTGACTTCTAAGCGTCTTGGTTTTGGAGTGCTGCTCACGCTGATCGAGTAATTACGGGACCCACACTCTGAGCAGGCCAAGCTTGCTTTTTTCTGCGCCATGACAACCTCCAATGTTTCTCTATCTCTCTAGAAAACCCTTAGTCAGAACCAATAGTTCCCTTTAAGCTTTTCCAGTAAAAGATATCTCAAGCTTTATCTTGTTTATTGTAGCATGAATGACCAAAGGGTGCAAGGGGGACAGTGCACTGCTGCTCTCACTAGTAGAGCTGAGTTAGGCTAGGTGCTAGCTAAACAAGCCGGTAAAACTGTCCCAAGCATCCTTGGCTTTATCGATTATTCCTGAGTCTTCCACAGCTTTACCAACCTTATCTTTGGCGTCATTAGCTGCATCACCGATACGGTCGACGATTCCTTTTGACTCTTGATTGTTTTCATTGCTATTTTGGCTATTAGGATCATAGGTCAGCTCTTGGCCGTCTGTCATATAAGCGTTCTGCTGTTTAAACTGAGTTCCCTTGGTATAAGGGAGAATATAGCTGGCTACCTGGCTAAACACGGCATCTGATGAGCTGTAATCGCCAACGATATAGTGATTTTTATCAGTATGTTCAAAGCCGACCCATTGAGCAATCACCACATCTGGTGTATAGCCGATCACCCATTCGTCACTGACCAAGTCCTTATTGAAATCAGTCTCTGTTGTCCCTGTTTTACCAGCCATAGTGTAGCCATAGGCATTAGCATTGACCGCTGTCCCATTAGAAAAGGTTCCTAGCATCATGCTGTTTAGCTTATCACTGACTGACTTGCTGATGACACGTGACGAAGCTGACTTGTACTCGACCAAGGGCTTACCAGACGCCGTCTCGATACGGGTAATAAAGTGACTTTCATTCATCACACCATTGTTGGCAAAGGTTGAGTAGGCTTGAGCCATTTCTAGAGGATTGGTCGTCACACTTCCTCCCAATGCTACTCCTAGATTCTTGGGAACCTTATCCATATTTAGGCCAAATTTCTTCCCATAGTCAAAGGCTGTGCTGACCCCCATCTCATTGAGCAGATAGACAGCAGGGATATTGTAGGAATTGGCCAAAGCTTGGTACATAGGCGTTGTTTCAGACTCATAGCCATTATAATTTTCAGGCGTATAGCCCTTATAGTCCCGTACTGTATTTGGCAAGTCTTCATCAATATCATAGCCTTCAGCTACGGCTGGTGAGTAGACCACTAGCGGTTTGATGGTTGAGCCGGGGCTACGTTGCGATTGTGTAGCATAGTTGTAAGAACGAAAGGTCGGGTCACTGACATCGCCGATACGTCCGACTAATCCACGGACTCCTCCGCTTGATGGATCTACAGCAACACTAGCTGACTGGGCTGTACTGCCATCGTAGACAGATGTTGGAAATAGGGAGGTCTGGGCATAGACAGTCTGCATTCCCTGTTGATAATTGGTATCTAATTCGGTATAGATCTTATATCCATTGTTTAGGATATCTTTTTCTGAGATGCCATATTTATTAATGGCTTCATTGACCACCGCATCAAAGTAAGATGGATAGTTGTACTCTTCAATTTTACCAGCATAATCGTCTGATAGCCGAGAATTCATGTCAACGGCTTGGAAACTCTTGGCATCGCCTTCTTTCAAATACCCAGCAGCTACCATATTTTGGAGGACGGTATCTCGCCGATTGGAAGCATTTTCCAAGGAGTTCAGAGGGTTATACATTTCTGGCCCTTTAAGCATCCCAGCTAGAGTGGCAGCTTCATCAGTCGTCAGATTAGCCGCACTGGTACCAAAGTACTTGTGACTGGCGTCTTCGACCCCCCATATTCCATTTCCGAAGTAGGCATTGTTCAGATACATGGTCAAGATCTGATTCTTATTGTATTTTTTATTGATTTCTACTGCTAGGAAAAATTCCTTGGCCTTACGTGTTACCGTTTGTTCTTGGCTGAGGTAGGCATTTTTGGCTAGCTGCTGGGTGATAGTGGATCCCCCACCGAACTTACCACCTGTCAAAACGGCCAAAAAGAAACGTTTGTAGTTAATACCACTATTTTTGTAGAAAGAGCGATCCTCAGTGGCTATGACCGCCTTTTCCAAATCATCAGAAATCTGATCTAACTCAACATAAGTTCCCTTATTTCCCATCAGATCCCCAGCTTTTTGACCATTTTTATCATAGATAACGGTTGAGGATTTGAGAGATTCTTGCAGATCAGAGACATTGGTTGTCTTTGCCAGATAAAAAAGATAGGCTGCAATAAAGAGCACCAGGGAGGTCAGAGCGATCACTAAAATTTTAGTGATCTGATAGCGTCTCCAGAAGCGTCGGATCCAAGACTGCCTGTCTGGGATGATCACCTTAAGAAAGGACAGCTTGGGGTGCTTATCAATAAATTTATCAAGGCGTGATTGGTGTTTATGGCTTTGACTGCGATGATAAGGACTTTCTTCGACTTGGAGTGACTCTAATCTTTGTGTCATACTCAGTTCATCACTGGGCTCCTGCTCAAGCGTTTTTTGTTCTTTGTTAAAAATTTTTTGGCCAAGAGTTTGGCTTATTTTTTTGATACGGTCTAAAAACTTCATAGCTTTATTATAGCAAGAAACTCCTGAAATCTAGGAGGAAAACCTCTTTTATGATAAAATCAGACCATGACTATGACAATTACCATTAAGCTGCCCGAGCATTTTAGAACCAGTACTGTCAAGGATTTGCTTGAATCGCATTGGCTGGTCCCTCGTAAGATCAGACATTTTCTACGAACCAAAAAGAACCTGCTAGTCAATCACTCTCCCATCAACTGGCAGAGTCCCGTCCAAGCAGGGGATGTTATTACTCTGCTGTTCGATGATGAAGACTATCCCCAAAAATCTATTCCGATGGGAGATCCAAAACTCATTGATGCCGTTTATGAAGACGAGCATCTCATTGTCGTCAATAAGCCTGAAGGAATGAAAACACATGGCAATGAGCCAAGAGAGATTGCTCTGCTCAATCATGTTTCTGCTTATGTCGGCAAGACCTGCTATGTCGTCCATCGTCTGGACAAGGAGACTAGCGGTCTGGTTCTCTTCGCTAAAAATCCTTTTGTCCTACCGATTCTTAATCGTCTGCTGGAAGATAAGAAAATTCGTCGTCAATACTGGGCATTGGTAGACGGAAACTTTAGGTCGGATTCTCTTAGCTATAAAGACTCAATTGGGCGCGATAGACATGATCGGCGCAAACGTATAGTCACCTCTAAGGGAGGACAGACAGCTATAACTCATGTCACCAAGTTAAAGTCTTTTAAGCACTGTACACTGGTCAACTGTCAGCTGGAGACTGGTCGTACCCACCAGATTCGTGTCCACCTTTCTTATCACGGTTATCCCTTAATTGGAGATCCTCTCTACCATCCTAATCCTTCCGGACGTCTGATGCTACATGCTCATGAGCTCACCTTTATCCATCCATTTACAGGAAAAACTATCGAGTGCTCTGTGACCTCTCAAAGCTTTGATCATCAATTACAGTCGCCTAGCCTGCTTTAAAGTCCGTTGCTTTGCGCAATTTCTTATGCTACAATGATTATGTTCAAATTAAACTTATTTTTAGGAGGAACTCTCATTGTCTCGTGTACAATTAAAAACACTGGCTAAGCAAAAATTAGCTGGAAATTGGGGCTGGGCTGCCCTGGTAACCTTGGTCAATTCCGCTATTGCCTTGGTGTTGAGTATCATTACCAGTGGATTTGGTGGTATCATTAATATTTGGCTAACTGCTAGCTTGATGTTGGCTCTGTTGCATTTAGTAGACCAGCGTAAAGAAGATAATGTCTTTAGTGCAGCATTTACTGGCTTTACCGAAGGACGTGCAAGTGCTATTTTGTTAACATGTCTTCTTAAAGCAGTCTTTCTCTTTCTTTGGGGTTTATTGCTGGCCGTCCCTGCTATGATCAAAACTTATTCTTACGCTATGTCTAACTATATTGTCGATGATTTGGTCAGTCAAGGACGTCAAGTTGCTCCTACGGAGGCTATTACTAAATCACGTCAGTTGATGGACGGTCATAAGTTCGAATTATTTGTCCTGGATCTTAGCTTCTTGGGCTGGGCACTATTAGCCTTATTAACATTAGGAATTGGAAATCTTTGGTTGTCTCCTTACATTTATGCGACACGTGCGGAATTCTACCGTAAGCTAGTTCAAGAAAAGCCTGGTATCGTTACCGCTAATTTTTAATGTTCTAGTCTATTAAAAAGTGTTCTGGATAAAAGTCTAAATCCGTTAGCATTATTCGCTCATAAAAAAGAGCAGCGTTTCATCGCTGCTCTTTTTTGTCTTTTCTGACTGATGATATTCTATTACATCATGCCACCCATCATACCTGGGTCCATGGCAGGAGCGCTAGAACCTGCTGATTCTTCTGGATGATCAGCCACAACAGCTTCTGTTGTCAAGATTAGACTAGCTACTGAGGCTGCGTTTTGGAGGGCAGAGCGACTAACTTTGACAGGGTCAATAATACCTGCTTCAACCATGTCTACCCAGCTTCCATCAGCAGCGTTGAAGCCTGTTCCAAGCTCACTGCTTTTCAATTTTTCAATAATGACAGATCCTTCGTAGCCAGCATTGCGGGCAATTTGGCGGACTGGTTCTTCCAAGGCACGCAGAACGATATTGCGTCCAGTGGCTTCATCACCATCAACCTCAATAGCCGCAACATTTTTAATGACATTGACAAGGGCTGTACCACCACCGGCTACAATCCCTTCTTCAACAGCGGCACGAGTGGCATTGAGGGCATCTTCGATGCGGAGTTTCATTTCTTTCAATTCGGTTTCAGTTGCTGCCCCGACCTTGATGACAGCAACACCACCAGAAAGTTTAGCCAGACGTTCTTGTAATTTTTCACGATCAAACTCTGACGTTGTGGTTGCTAATTGTGATTTAATCACATTAACACGATCAGCAATAGCTGAGGCTTGACCAGCTCCTTCAACGATAACTGTTGAATCTTTATCAATAGTCACTCTGGCTGCTTGACCTAGAGTAGCCATGCTAGCATCTTTGAGTTCAAGTCCAAGGTCTTCAGTGATCACTGTACCACCTGTCAAGATAGCAATGTCCTCCAGCATGGCCTTACGGCGATCACCAAATCCTGGTGCCTTCACTGCTACAACGTTGAAGGTTCCACGAATCTTGTTAAGAACAAGAGTCGGAAGCGCTTCTCCATCGACATCATCGGCAATGATCAAGAATGGACGATTGGTCTTAAGGACTTCTTCTAACAAGGGTAGGACTTCTTGAATATTTGAAATTTTCTTATCGGTAATCAAGATGTAAGGATTTTCAAGATCAGCGACCATTTTTTCGTTATCAGTTACCATGTATTGAGAAAGGTAACCACGGTCAAATTGCATCCCTTCAACAACATCTAACTCAGTTTCCATACCACGAGATTCCTCGATGGTGATGACACCGTCGTTGCCAACTTTTTCCATGGCTTCTGAGATGTATTCCCCAACCTTTTCGGAACGGGAAGAGACAGCTGCTACCTGAGCGATAGCCTCTTTGCCAGATACAGGCTGAGCATTAGTTTTCAAGCCTTCCACAGCTGCTGATACAGCCTTTTCAATCCCACGACGAATACCGATTGGATTAGCACCAGCTGTGACATTTTTAAGCCCTTCACGGACAATGGCTTGTGTCAAGACAGTCGCTGTTGTTGTTCCGTCTCCGGCAATATCATTGGTTTTTGAAGCAACTTCTGAAACCAATTTGGCTCCCATATTTTCAAAATGATCTTCTAATTCGATCTCTTTAGCAATAGTCACACCGTCGTTGGTAATTAAGGGTGACCCAAATGATTTTTCTAGTACGACATTGCGTCCCTTAGGGCCAAGCGTTACCTTGACAGTGTCAGCTAAAGCATCTACACCACGCACCATAGCAGAACGTGCATCTGATGAAAATTTAATATCTTTTGCCATAATGATTTACCTCTCTTATGTTTGAATTAGTCTATAATCGCCAAAATGTCTGCTTCACGAATGATAGTGACCTTATCGTCACCATCTTTAACTTCCAGACCTGAGCCGTTCTCAACCAATACGTTATCCCCTTGGGATACACTTGGAGCAATAAGCTCACCAGTCAATGTACGAGCACCCTGGCCAACTGTCAAGACCTTGGCTGCTTTTGCGGCTTCATGTGAACCACCGGCCAAGACAAAACCACTTGCCGTTGTTTCTTCTACTTCTTCAAATTTTACAACAATACGATCACCTAATGGTTTTAACATAATAGACCTCCAATATTTTTTAGCACTCTTATCTTTCGAGTGCTAATTACAGTTATTATTCTATCATTTGGTCAAAAATAGTCAAGAAAAAAGCCTTACTTTATTCTTGGCTTTTTTGATTATTCTTTGATCTGGGCGCTATCACACGATTTTGTCCAGAGCTGCCGCAATGCCATCATGATTATGATCCAGAGTAATATTGCCTATACGTTCCTTTAAGGCTTCAGGTGCATTACCCATGACAAAGGCCTGTCCTACTGTCTCCAGCATCTCTAAGTCATTATAGTTATCTCCAAAGGCAATGGTATCTTCCATAGCTACCTGATAATAGTCAGCAAACTCAGCTACTGCTTGTCCCTTGTCAATACCAGCAGCCATAATTTCAATTAGATGGGGTAGAGACTTGGCGATAGAAAGATTGGTGAATTCATCCTTTAAGATCTGCATGACCTTATCTGTCTTATCTACTGGACACATGACCAGAACCTTATGAGCTTCTGTTAAATTTGTCAGTTCAGATAGCTCTACTGGCGTTGATTTTAGACCAACGACATCTTCTTCCTTGGCAACCAGGCTGTGAGCTTGCTTGGAGGAATACCAATCTTGATAGGAGTAGATATTCCAAGCTAAATCACTCCCTATCTCCTCGATTTTTTGAGCCACTGAAATAGCTGTCGTCATCGCTAGTGAATGAGAGGCGATCGTTTGTTTATCGTCTGTCTGCAAAAGAGCACCATTGTAGGCGATGATAGGTGTGATCAAACCAAAGTCCTCGGTAATCGGTCGAATAGCTTCTGGCATACGGGCAGACACTGGGACAAATAAGAATCCCTTGTCGACACTAGCCTTGATACTTGCCTGAGTCTTTGGTGTTACGATATGGTCTTGATTTAAAAGTGTTCCATCAATATCACTGAAAATAATTGGCATTGCAACTCCTCCTTGTGCCTTATCAGGGCTAGTATAGCACATTGTGAAAAGGCTTTCAATTTGTTTTTATTTCTTTTCTCTATTTCAAAACAAAACAAGCACCCAATAAAAAGGGCACTTGCTTATTCATGTAATTTTTTTGAAAGATAGTTTTGGGATAGGAAAATAAAGACATTATTTAAGATAAGGTTAGAAGGGGAGTTCTTCCGATTCTAATACAAGGTCGGTCAAATCATTGTTTCCATTGTTCTCCCTCATGGCTCTTTGAGCTCTGCTCTCTAGGAGCTGGAAGGTTTGTCCTAGAACCTCGGTCACATAATGCGTTTGACCGTCTTTTTCATAGTGTCGCGTTCTTATTTCACCGTCAAGGGATAGAAGACTTCCCTTACTCGCATAGGCAACCAAAGTCTCTGCTAGCTTTCCCCAAAAGACGACGCTGATAAAGTCAGCTTGGCGCTCTCCATCCTGAGACTTGAAGCGCCGATTTACAGCTATCGTCATATGAGTGACGGAACGATCACTCGAGGTCTTAACTAGCTCTGGCTTGGCTACCAAACGACCGATGAGTACGACTTTGTTGTACATATTTTCACCTCCTACTTATCTATCCGTAATTTATTTTGAAAATAAGGATATTTTTTGAAAAAAATAAAAAAATCAGTAAAAACTGATTGATTTCTATAAGATTAGGCTATTGGGTTAATTACTCTTTTCGTAATCTCCGATTTTCTAATATGAGATGAGACTGCAATAAAGTCTGTCTGGATACATAAATTAGCATTCAAAAAGAGGGGATTAACACATTTAATTTAATTAACAGGGACTTAATTTTTCCAGTGCTTTTCTGGATCAAAGGCTTCTCCAACTAAGGCTGTATCTTCTAATTCGATGATGCCACGCTTTTGAGGCGCATTGGGTAAGGCCAGCTCACGTGGAGAGCACATCATCCCGTAGCTGTCTTCACCACGAAGCTTGCCTGGAAAAATCAAATTCCCACTTGGCATCATAGCACCTGGCAAGGCTACAATCGTTTTGAGACCAACCCCTGCATTAGGGGCACCTGCTACGATTTGCACCATTTTATCTGGTCCAATTTTGACTTGGCAAATATTGAGATGGTCGCTATCAGGATGCGCTGCCATTTCGGTGATCTGTCCCACCACAAAGACAGGAGATGGAGTCCCTTCAAGTCTTTCCTCAAAGCCTTCTTTTTCGAGCTCTTGATTGAGGATAGCCACGTCCTCATCCTTTGGGAAAACTTGACCATTGCCATCGATTGTGATGAGGCTAGATGCTTCAAAAATATTCCAAGCTAGGGTTTTCTCTGTCTCAGACTCAAAGATCCGTGCCACCTTACCTCTGCGCTCAACCTCACGCTTGAGTGCCTTTGTATCCTGAAGGATCACCATCAAGACATCACCAACTTGTTTTTTATTGTATGCAAAAATCATATCTTTTCTTCCTTTACTTTAGTCCGCTGAGGAACTGATTGATTTCTTCTTTGGTTTTTCTCAGTTTATTGACCAGACGGCCAATTTCCTTGCCATTTTCAAGGACTACTAGGCTAGGAATACCAAAAATATCCCACTGCTGAGCTACTGGCATAAAGGCATCACGATCTACCTGAATAAAGGTATAATCAGGATTAGCTGCCTCGATCTCAGGAAGAGCAGGATAGATAAACTGACAATCAGGGCACCAATCTGCCGTAAAAAGAAAAACGTATTTTCCCTCTTTTTCGACATAGGCCGCTAAGTCTTCTAAACTCTCTGGCTTAATCATGATCTTCCTCCTGATAGCTAATAGCACCTGCATCATAAATGAAGTCCAAAACGCGACCATCTTCAAAGACTAGACCGCCCTTTAGGAGATTGCCTTGGGAAGCATAGCTCTTGATAAAGAGGACTTGAATTGTTCCCATAGTTTCAAAATAGGTACGAATCTCTTGGAGTTGACGCTTAACTTTTTGAGTCTCCACCTGCTTGTGAAGATGATAGCCTAGAGCAGCCAGACCAGCTAGACCCACTAGAGCAGATGTTAGCACTAATTTTTTTGATTTCATGCCATCCATTTTAACACAAATGCAGGACTAAAGCGACCTGCAAGAAGATAAGTTGAATTGGACTTTAGTCGGAAAAATCAAGTCAGGTTTGTAATCACTTTGTGCTACAATAGGTTTATAGAATCGAGGTACATGATGACAGATTTATTTTCAAAAATTCAAGAAGTTACTGCTCTCAAAGGGATCGCTGGCTATGAACATCAGGTTCGTGATTTTTTACGTCAAAAAATGATCCCGACTGTCGATCGCATCGAAACGGATGGGCTAGGGGGGATCTTTGGCGTTAAAGAGAGTTCTCAAAATGATGCTCCACGAATCATGGTAGCTGCTCATATGGATGAGGTCGGCTTTATGGTCAGTGAGATCAAGCCAGACGGTACCTTGCGGGCTGTGGCTGTCGGTGGCTGGAATCCTCTGGTCATCAGCTCACAGCGCTTTAGTCTCTTTACGAGACAGGGACGTGAAATTCCTCTTATTTCAGGCTCTGTTCCGCCACATTTCCTACGTGGTAAAGATGGGCAAAGCAAGCTCCCTGATGTTTCAAATATTATTTTCGATGGTGGCTTCACAGATAAGGATGAAGTTCTAGCCTACGGTATCGCACCAGGAGATATAATCGTTCCTGATAGTCAGGCTATACTGACGGCTAATGGCAAAAACATTATCAGCAAGGCCTGGGATAATCGCTATGGTGTCCTCATGGTCAGTGAATTGTTGGAGAATCTAAAAGGACACGAATTACCAAATACTTTAATCGCTGGTGCCAATGTTCAAGAGGAGGTTGGTCTGCGTGGGGCACACGTGTCTACGACTCAATTTGATCCTGATCTCTTCTTTGCTGTTGACTGTTCACCGGCAGGGGATGTTTATGGAGATCAAGGACATATCGGTGATGGTACTTTGATCCGTTTTTATGACCCAGGGCATATTATGCTCAAGGACATGCGGGACTTTCTACTGACAACTGCTGAGGAAGCTGGTGTCAACTATCAGTACTATGCTGCTAAGGGAGGAACTGATGCTGGGGCAGCTCATCTACAAAATCGTGGTATCCCATCCACAACCATCGGTGTCTGCGCTCGCTATATCCACTCCCATCAGACACTTTACAATATGGATGACTTCTACCAGGCACAGAACTTCCTACAAGCTATCATCAAGAAATTGGATCGCTCGACAGTAGATACTATCAAAGCTTATCGTTAAATCACCAACTTAAAACGCACTTTTTGCGAATTGCAAAAAGTGCGTTTTTATAAAAGAAAATTCTATTAGAACATAGCATATATAATGATAGTGCTTATAATATTGTTTAGCATATGAAGAGCAATGCTGTACTCCAAACGATTATAACGATAGGTAAACCAGCCGATCACGAGGCCCATGCCTACATAAGTCACCAAGGCTCCCCAACTATCTGGAAAATGAAAGAGGCCAAATAGTAAGCTAACTAGCAAGTATCCCCACCAGGTATTGTCAAAGATTCCCTTTTGGAAAAATCCTCGGAAGGTTAGTTCCTCAGTTATAGGAGCCACGAAACCTGTAAATATCAGCATATAGATGAAAGGACTGGCTTTAGCTATCTCCTCAAGGGTCGTTTGATTGGCCGTATCGCTCTTTCCTTGCAACCCCATGAGCCAGCTTCCCAATGTGTTGATCCCTAGCATGGCTAGATAGCCTAGGAGGAGTCCCCCGATGAGCAACTTCCAATTCAAGCCCTCTTTATGGATCAACTTGTAATGCTTGAGCAACCAGACCGATAACCCTATAATGATCAGGTCGATCACAATTAATATCCCTATCTGCCAAGCAGGTAAGTGGATCTTGAGGATGTCTTCAACATTAGACACATCCATACCCTTGGCGGCTGCAATAATCCCTTGGAAGATTTGCATTATCACTCCAGACGCTTGCTCACCTGCTAGAACAGCAAGGGCTAGTCCAAAGTATAACAAGCGATCATACCAATGTTTCTTTTTTATTTCTACCATAAATTACTTTCCTTTTCTATCTTAAATTTTCAAGCCAGGGTCAGATTAGACTCCCTTCAGGGCGATAGAACAGAGTCGTATAGCCCAGACCCAGACTGACTGACGAACGTTTTATGTCCTCTATTCTAGCATATTGTTAGTAGAGAGGGTAGCTCTTTTTTATTGGCCCACTAGTCCTGCCAAAAAAGCTCATCTAAAGACTTATCCAATGCCTTGCAAATGGCTATGCAGAGGTTGATCGTGGGATTGTAGTCTCCTTTTTCAATGGCGGAGATGGTCTGGCGCGATACCCCAACCGCATCTGCTAGGGCTTGCTGGGTGAGGTCCTTGCCTGCTCGGGCTGATTTTAGTCGCAAATTTTTCATTCCTGATCCTCTTTTTGATCTCTACGAATACGGATAAGAATGGAAATGCCCATGGATAAAGCCATAAATGTTATTATCACCAATATTCCTACATCATTAAAAAAGTATGTTCCAAACAATTGTCTATCGTGGGATAAAAGGATCAACACAAGCGATATCATGACTAAGATGGCTAAAAACAGTCCGATACTTAACATCAAGTAAGCAATCCGTTTGCCGTACTTGGACCAGCGCCTAAAACGCGAATCTGTAAACATACTGGCTCCGCTTAGGATAGCTGTACAATTGTAAATGGTTAAGCCTCCCCACATCGCTAATTGCGTCAAAAACTCATAAGGGATTTTGGGAGTAACAAAAATGCTCAACCACAAGACAACAAGCATAAAGTAAAAGGCAGGTTGGGCACTGGTTTTAGCGATGAGCATTTGACGCTCATCAAAAATCGGAGTCGCCTTTACTTTTTGAACATCTTTATCATCTTCTATCCCTGCTTCCAACTTATCTTGAGTTTGCTTTGCCCTCCTAAGCCCAAACAATAGTAGGACAATCATAATGCCAAAGAAGAGAGTTGCTATACCAGCAATAGTCTTAGTCGAGGACCTATCATTGAAAAAATAAACAATAATAAACCCTAGTAAACCAAGAGCGTAGAAAGTTATCATCTTCCACTGATTTTTAACTAAATTTTGGTTATTCAAATGATTTTTTGCCAACATTTTTACTCCTTATTCGTCTTCTGTAACCTCACGCTCATTTTTCTTTAGGGCATAGAGAATAGAAATTCCCATGATGAGGGCTGTTAAATTTAAAGGGAGAGAGTTGATTGTACCATTCTCCCCCAACCATGGTGATCCTTTGAATAGAGAAATCAATATCTCATTGATGATTGAGAGCGACGCAGTAATCAGCTCTATCCAAGCAAAGATTCTTGTGTATTTGTACAAGCGCTTATTACGGTTATTGAGCATAGGATGGACCAACTTCACTATATCTAGAGAAACTAGAATTGCTACTCCTCCCCACATTCCTAAATTAATAAAGAAACTATGAGGCAATAAAGGATAGAGAAAAGTATCCGAAAAGAGAATACCAATCACAAACCAAAAAGCTGGAATATAGCTGGCAATACTGAGCTGCAGCTGGCGTTCATCTAAAGCAGATTGAACTTTCTTCTTACTTAAAAACGCTTGAACATCGCTATCGTTGTCCTTCCCCGCATCGATTTTAGCCTGAATACGTTTTACCTTTTGAAACCCCCAAGTTATGACAACAAATGAGACCAAAAACAAAACTATTGCTACCAGCAAGATTATTTTTAGAGCAAAATCCGATACTGTCAAAATATTAACTAAAAGCAACACCTCAAAGAGAGCAAATACCAAATTCACTAGCCATTGGACTTTCCGAATCTTTTTTATCATCACAATCTTTTCCTCTCATTGTCTCGTTAGATTTTAAATTTATACTATCAGTATATTCATAGGTAGACTTTTTGTCAACTATATCTTACAAAAAATATTTTATAAATGTCATTTTGCTAAACTTGGCTAAAAAAATCCTCTGGGCAATCTGCCCAAAGGATACTTATTATCTAGGATTCTGACCCATGGTAAAGATGGCCAGGGTATTTGGTCCAACGTGGGCTGAAATGATTGGACCTAAAGGCATGACAAGTACTTGGGAGATAGCAGGGCTCTCTAGCAACTGCTCCTTGAGAGACTGGGCTGCGGCTTGGTCATTAGCATAACTAACGATGGCTGTTGTCTCTTTAACGTCTGTGAGAGCATGGGCAAGCATTTCTTTCATAGCTTTTTTGCGGCCACGGATCTTAGCTAGAGGCACCAGATAACCTTGGCTATCCAGCCACAGCAGGGGCTTGATATTGACCAAGCTACCTATGACAGCTGAACTCTTGGATAAACGACCCCCACGCATCAAATGGTAAAGATCATCTACTAAGAAATAAGTACGCAAACGAGGCAGGATGTCCTGTATACGCTCCATGGTCGCCTCTAAGCTGGCACCTTCCTTTAACATGTCAGCAGCTACCATGGATAGGTAGCCTTCACCCCCTGAAGCAGCTCTGGTATCAATAATCTCAATTTGGGCTTCTGGAAAATCTTCTAAAACCAAATCACGGGCAATGGTACTGCTTTGATAAGTTCCAGAAAGTACAGAAGAAAAGGCCAAGTAGAGCACTGGCTGTCCTTTTTGTGCATAGGTGCGAAAGGCTGCTTCAAATTGACCGACATTGACCTGACTAGTCACTGGCTTAGCGCCGTTATTCATAGCATCTAGAAGCTTATCGCTGGTCAAACGTCCTTCCCCGACTGTCGGATACGTCGTCCCATCCAAGGTAATGGTCAAACCTAGAATATCAATGTCATTTTGAGCGGCCCATTCTTCATCAAGGTCAGCCGTCGAATCCGTTATAATCTTAAATGTCATAGTCATCTCCATCTGTTTTTCAATGGCTTATTATACCAAAAAAGGTAGACCTTGCCTACCTATGATTTATTTCAAATCATCCATCAACTTTTTGAGTTGGCTCAGTTGGTCCTCGTTGAAAGAGCCCAGTTTGGGTGTGTAGAGGTCGATGTGATCAGTCATCTTGTCCAAGTCAGATTTAACGACATTAACACGTTCTTCCAGTTCACGCGCAGATACTCTCAGGGCACCTTGAGAAAAGATCGTCCACTGCTCATTAAGATCACTTGTGGCGACTTCGACAAGATTAAGGGCTGTATTTAGCTCTGCTGCTGCTCGCTCGATATAATCATCTGCCGTTTCGTCTTCTTCAGTAAAGATAATGCTGAGCTGGTAATCATCATAGCGTTGACGACTGCCCGGAACGTACTGGGCATCAAAAACACAGATAATCTCGATATGCTCAAAGCTGGCATAGTGACTGAGCTTATTGAGTAAAATATCTCTAGCTGCTTCTAGCTGATTGGTCTTAAAGTACTGGTGTGTTTCCTGCCAGAATGCAATCATATTGTAGCCGTCCACTAACAGTATCTTGCGCTTGGGCATAAGACTTCCTCTCGTTTATAATTTATTGCGAAAAACCTCATACATGAGAATAGCTGCTGCTACACTGGCATTGAGGCTTTGAACATGACCATCCATAGGAATCGTGATCATTTCATCAACGTGTTTTTTAATATTGGCAGAAATTCCCTTGCCTTCATTTCCGATAATAAGAGCTAACTTTCCTGAAGTGTTCCATTGAGTCGAGGGAGTGCCATCCATATCTGTCCCAAAGACCCAGAAGCCAGCTTCTTTTAAGATATTCAGGGTCTGGCTAAGGTTGGTCACACGAGCAATGGGGACATGCTCAGCCGCCCCTGTTGCCGTTTTAGCGACAACAGGAGTGACACTGACAGCTCGATGCTTAGGAATAATGACGCCCGTCACTCCTGTCGCATCTGCTGTCCTCAAAATAGAGCCAAAGTTATGGGGGTCCGTCAGTCCATCTAGGATAAGGATCAGGGGGTTCTCCTCTTGATCTGCTTTTTCTAGAATGTTCGAGAGCTCACTGTAGGTAAACTCGGATACTCGTAGAACAAAGCCCTGATGGACAGCACCTTGGGTCATCTCTGCTAATTTTCTCTTGGGTGTCCAAGAGATAGCTACCTTTTTTTCAGTTGCTAACTCTTTGAGCTTGTCGACATTTTTTCCTTGCAGATCATCTTGGATATAGAGCTTATTTCCAGTATTAGCCTGAAGGCTTTCTGTCACAGCATGGACACCGTAGACAATGTCCGTTTCTTGATGTGTTTTCATGTAGTAAATACCTTTTTTAGGACTTGGCCTACTGTTGAGACACCGATCACTTCAATACCTTGAGGGGTGACTATATCAGACAGGCCTGTTTTAGGGACATAAATTTTTGTAAAGCCTAACTTGGCTGCCTCAGCAATCCGCTGCTCTAATCGATTGACCCGGCGTATCTCTCCCGTCAACCCAATCTCACCAATAAAGGCATCTTGTGGATTAGTGGGCAGTTCCTTGTAGCTGGAAGCAATAGCTACAGCTACAGCTAAATCGATGGCTGGCTCATCTAACTTTACCCCACCAGCTGATTTGAGATAGGCATCTTGATTTTGCAGTAAAAGACCACAACGCTTCTCCAAGACTGCCATGATCAAGCTGACTCTGTTGAAATCTAGTCCGGTCGTTGTTCGTTTAGCATTGCCGAAGACTGTGGGCGTCACTAAGGCCTGGACCTCTGCTAAGATAGGCCGGGTGCCTTCCATTGTCACAACGATAGCTGAACCGGTTGCGCCATCCAAGCGCTCCTCCAGAAAGACCTGACTAGGATTTAACACCTCTATTAAACCGCCAGAGCGCATTTCAAAAATACCGATTTCATTGGTTGAGCCAAAACGATTCTTGACGGCACGCAGGATACGAAAAGTATGATGGCGTTCCCCTTCAAAATAGAGAACAGTATCTACCATGTGTTCCAGCATACGAGGACCAGCTAACTGACCTTCCTTGGTCACGTGACCAACGATAAAGGTGGCAATATTATTCGTCTTAGCTAGCTGCATCAGCTCCGCCGTCACTTCACGCACCTGTGAGACCGATCCCTGAACACTTGTTACCTCAGGACTCATCACTGTCTGGATCGAATCGATGATCAAAAAGTCGGGCTGAAGACGCTCAATCTGCTCTCTAATATGCTGCATATTGGTCTCTGCATAGAGGTAAAACTCATTATCACTATCTCCCAAGCGCTCACTGCGCAATTTAATTTGCTCTGATGACTCCTCTCCGGAGACATAAAGGACCGTTCCTTGTGACGCTAATTGGATAGATACTTGAAGTAGCAGGGTCGATTTTCCAATTCCAGGATCTCCACCGATTAAGACTAGACTCCCTGGAACGACACCACCGCCTAAAACACGGTTAAACTCTTCCATGTCTGTTTTGCTTCTTGCATAATTGATCGAGCTTATATCCTTGAGCTTGGTTGGTTTGCTTTTTTCTCCTGTCAGACTGACTCTGGCATTCTTGACTTCAGCAACTTCTACTTCCTCAATAAAAGAAGACCAACTCCCACAGTTAGGACAACGTCCCAGATACTTAGGGGAATTGTAGCCACATTCTTGGCAGACGAAGGTTGATTTTTTCTTAGCGATCGTTGGTATCCTCCACTCTTAGTTAGTTTCCTGTCGAGCCAAAGCCGCCCGTACGCACTCCGTCAGCCTCGTCCCCATCAGCGATAAGAAAGGGAGCAAAGACAGCTTGCACGATGCGCTCACCGATGTCAAGGCTTACAGGTTCTTGGCTGATATTTTTCATCTGGGCAAAGATGTGCCCTTCATTATTAGGATTATCATAGTAATCCTTATCAATCACACCGACTGAATTGATCAGAACCAGCCCTTTCTTACGTGGATTTGATGAGCGATCAAAAAGATAGAGGACTTCTCCTGGCTGCATATAGGCTTTGACACCAGTTGGGACTAGAGCGATTTCTCCAGGCGCAATGGTCATAGGAGCAGCAACCTTCAAGTCATAACCTGCTGCATGAGCCGTCTCACGCTTAGGGAGGAGATCCAGCTCCTGATATTGGCTGACTAGCTGAAAACCACGAATTTTTGACATGTGTCACCTCAATTAAATTAATACTCTCATTATACTATATTCGTAAAATAAATGATAAAAGTGACTCCTTCCACCTCTTTTCGTATTTCTACCTCTTTTAAGCCAGAACAATCTTTCTAAACGCCTAAGCCATAGCCATTTATTAGCTTCTCTTCAAATGCTTGATCCTACCTGACTTCCTCTCTTAAGAGTCAGCTGCAGTCTTTGTTTTCACTGCTTTTATGATATAATAGGTAAGATATTAGTATTATGGAGAATCGTTATGAAAAAACAAAAAATTGCTGTCCTAGGACCAGGTTCATGGGGAACTGCTCTTGCTCAAGTCCTAAATGACAATGGGCATGAGGTCCGTATCTGGGGAAATATTCCCGAGCAGATCGATGAGATCAATGACAGACATACTAACACCCTCTACTTTAAGGATATTGTACTGGATGAATCTATCAAAGCCTACAAGAGTTTGGAAGAGACCTTGGATGGGATTGATGCTGTTCTCTTTGTGGTTCCGACAAAGGTAACACGTTTAGTCGCTAAGCAGGTCGCTGAACTGCTAGATCACAAGGTTGTCATCATGCACGCCTCCAAGGGACTGGAACCTGGCACACATGAACGCTTATCCACTATCCTTGAAGAAGAGATCCCTAGCGATAAGCGCAGTGAAATCGTTGTAGTGTCCGGCCCAAGTCATGCTGAAGAGACTATTGTTCGCGATATCACTTTGATCACAGCGGCTTCTAAGGAACTCGAAACTGCTAAATATGTCCAATCTATCTTTAGCAATCGCTATTTCCGCCTCTATACCAATACCGATGTTATCGGCGTTGAGACTGCCGGTGCCCTTAAAAATATTATTGCTGTCGGGGCAGGAGCATTGCATGGTATGGGTTATGGAGATAACGCCAAAGCTGCAGTTATTACCCGTGGCTTAGCAGAGATCACCCGTCTGGGTGTCAAGATGGGGGCTGACCCTCTGACTTATAGCGGTTTATCTGGTGTCGGTGATTTAATCGTTACAGGAACGTCCATCCACTCGAGAAACTGGCGGGCTGGGGATGCCCTTGGACGTGGCGAAAAGTTAGAAGATATTGAACGCAATATGGGCATGATCATCGAGGGTATCTCAACTACCAAGGTGGCTTACGAACTCGCCCAGCAACTCGGTGTCTACATGCCAATCACCACAGCCATTTATAAGGCCATTTATGAAGGGGCAGATGTCAAGGAATCTATTCTCAATATGATGTCTAATGAACTGCGCTCTGAAAATGAATGGCAAGAAGATCAACTGTAAATTTTAAAAGGATATCAAAACTATGCAAAAAGTTAGAAAAGCTGTTATTCCTGCTGCAGGTTTGGGGACACGATTTTTACCAGCTACCAAGGCGCTTGCTAAGGAAATGCTGCCGATCGTTGACAAACCGACGATCCAATTCATTGTTGAAGAAGCACTTAAATCCGGTATTGAGGAAATTTTGGTGGTTACCGGTAAGTCTAAGCGCTCAATCGAAGACCATTTCGATTCCAACTTTGAATTAGAATACAATTTAGAGCAAAAAGGAAAAACCGACCTCCTCAAGCTGGTCAATGATACCACCGCTATCAATCTTCATTTCATCCGCCAAAGTCATCCCCGTGGTCTGGGAGATGCAGTTCTTCAGGCTAAAGCTTTTGTTGGCAATGAACCGTTTGTGGTCATGTTAGGGGATGATCTGATGGATATCACTGATGAGTCAGCTGTTCCATTGACGAAACAATTAATCAATGATTTTGAGGAGACTCATGCCTCTACTATCGCTGTCATGCCAGTCCCTCACGAGGAAGTCTCTGCTTATGGAGTTATCGCACCACAAGGGCAAGGAGATAAGGGACGCTACTCTGTCGAAACCTTCGTAGAGAAACCAGAACCAGAGGAGGCACCTAGTGACTTAGCTATCATCGGACGTTATCTTTTGACACCTGAGATTTTCGATATTCTGGAAAATCAAAAACCAGGTGCTGGTAACGAAGTTCAGCTCACCGATGCCATTGATAGGCTCAATAAAACACAGCGTGTCTTTGCTCATGAGTTTACTGGTAAGCGCTATGATGTCGGTGATAAATTCGGCTTCATGAAAACATCGATTGACTATGCCTTGCAGCATCCGCAAGTTAAGGATGATTTGAAGCGCTATATTATTGAGTTGGGAAAAGAGCTCTCTTCTGAGAAGTAAGATAGATGTTTCAAATAGACAAAAAAGCAACGGATAAATTCCGTTGCTTTTTCTATTGATGAGGTAATCATAGTATGAATAAACCATTTGACAAAGAATTTTGAAATACTTCGACAGTCAAATACTCCGTATTAATATTCTACTCCGGACATTACTTCTACTTGAATTTAATGAAAAATATTGTATAGATGAACAAAAGAATTAATATAATAAAAGAAATCCCAGCTAGAATGAGCTTAGTTCTTCCTTCTTCCATTGGTCCGAGTACAAAATGGTTGAATATCCATAATAGTATAACTATTATAAGTCCTATTAAAGTCTTAAGTAAAGTCGTTCTATTATACATTCTATTCTAACCTATTACAGCCAAGCACTCTCTCGTATCTTGAATGGGATTGTGTCTTTCTTACAAGCGTGCATTCAACTCAGCTGATAAGTCTTCAAAGCCAGGTTTACCAAGGAGGGCAAACATATTTTTCTTATAGGCTTCAACACCAGGTTGGTCAAATGGATTGACAGCATTGAGATAGCCTGATAGTCCGATGGCTAGCTCAAAGAAATAGATTAAAAATCCAAGGGTGAATTCATCTTGTCCCTTTATGGTCAAGAATGTATTGGGAACTCCCCCGTCTGTATGTGCCAATAAAACGCCATCAGTAGCTTTCTTATTGACAAAATCAACATCCTTACCTTGGAGGTAACCAAGACCATCGAGGTCCTCAGCCAGTTCAGGAATGGTAATGTTTTTACGTGGCTTGTCAACACGAATCACAGTCTCAAAGATGTTGCGGTAGCCTTCTTGGATAAATTGACCAAGAGAGTGTAAGTCTGTTGAGAAATTAGCTGAGGTTGGATAGATCCCTTTTTGATCTTTTCCTTCGGACTCTCCAGCTAGTTGTTTCCACCATTCACCAAAGTATTGGAGTGAGGGTTCGTAGTTGGCCAAGATCTCCGTTACATAGCCCTTACGGTAAAGAATATTACGGATAGCAGCGTATTGGTAAGCTTCATTATTAGCAATTTGGTCTGACGTATAGGTCTTGCGAGCCGCATTAGCCCCTTCCATCAGTTTAGTAATGTCAGCTCCTGATGCAGCAATTGGCAAAAGTCCCACAGCTGTAAGAACTGAAAAACGTCCACCAACATTATCTGGAACCACAAAAGTTTCCCAGTTATTAGCATCAGCCTCTACTTTAACAGCACCCTTAACACGGTCTGTTGTAGCGTAGATACGCTTATTAGCCTCTTCTTGACCGTATTTTTTAACCAAGAGTTCTTTGAAAACACGAAAAGCAATGGCTGGCTCAGTAGTAGTCCCCGATTTGGAGATGACATTAACAGAGAATTCTTTATCTTGTACATAATCCACAAGATCAGCTAAATAGCTTGAAGAAATAGAGTTTCCAGCATAAAGAATTTGCGGTGCCTTGCGCTCCTGTGCTGTTTGAAGGTTGGCAAAGTGATTGTTCAAGAAGTCAATAGCAGCTTTGGCACCAAGATAAGATCCTCCGATACCGATCACAACAAGTACTTGGCTATCAGATTGAATCTTAGCAGCAGCTTTTTGGATACGGGCAAATTCGTCCTTATCATAATTCTCAGGAAGGTCCAACCAACCCAAAAAGTCAGCCCCTTGACCAGTTCCCTTACGAAGCATCTGATCAGCAACAGATACTTGAGGTTGCATGAAATCAATCTCTTGTTGGCTGATAAATGTATCTAGAATTTTTGAATAATCAAATGTAACTTGTACCATTACGTACACCCCTTTAAAATCTATAGTCCCATCTAGTTTACTCTTTTCTAAAGGATTTTTCAATCTTTTTGGGAGCATTCTGGATATTTTTGAAAACGGTAACAAAAGAATCTGAGACAAACGCTCAGACTCCCTATTCTTAGTATAAATTTACCAATTTTGCCCCGCTCTTATATTCATATAGGCTATCTATAGGATAGGATCCGGCGGCGCTTGATCTTAGGTACAACTATATAAAAAAGAGCACACACCTGACATCGCTTAGGGCTGCTGGATTCCTCCCCTGACCCACTTCACGCACAAATGTTGCTCCGATAGGTATTATAGCATAAATTTGAAGCAGTGCCAATAATCAAATGGCCAGAAAACTTGAGAGTCAACCTAGATTTGCGTTTACGACTCCTTTTTGGACTTTTGACGGCGTTGACGAAAGAATGTTTTCATCATCTGGGCACAGTCCTCTTCTAAAACACCTGACTCTATTTGGACACGATGATTCAGGCGCTCATCTGTTAAAATTTGATAGAGACTTTCTGCACCACCAAACTTCTGATTGGTAGCACCATAAATAACTCGAGGAATACGGGCTAGACCGATGGCACCGCTGCACATGACACAAGGTTCAATGGTGACAAATAAGGTAGTATCCAGCAAACGCCAATTCCCTTGATCAACATTTGCTTGATTGATAGCCATGATCTCAGCATGCATGATGGCTTGATTGAGCTCTTCACGTGCATTGTGCCCTCGTCCTATAATCTTATGATCTTTTACAATGACGCATCCGATAGGAATCTCATCTTTAGCTAAAGATTTCTGGGCTTCCTCCAAGGCTTGGCGCATATAATAATCTTTTTGCGCCTGGGTATACTCCTCAATCATCAGCAATCTCCGAGGTCCCAAGCC
The DNA here is from genome assembly GCF_058314555.1 of Streptococcus sp. ALY_211. Taxonomy (NCBI): domain Bacteria; kingdom Bacillati; phylum Bacillota; class Bacilli; order Lactobacillales; family Streptococcaceae; genus Streptococcus; species Streptococcus sp. ALY_211. Next base: position 105,860 of record NZ_JBZFUN010000002.1, read on the forward strand.
AGATGAGGCTCTGCTAGCTCAACTGGGATATTTCCAGCATATTCTTGTGCTTGATCTCGGAGAATCTCTAAATGACGCTCAGGATCAATGCCCTGGGGTGGTAATGGTGGAACGTGTGTTAGTACTAATTTTTTAACACGAGCTTGGGTTGCGATCTGTCCTGCTTCCTTGGTGGTCAAGTGGGCTAGATGGTTTTCATTACCTTGATAAAGGTAAACATCTGCTAGGAAAAGATCTGCCTCTCTTGTAAAATCTGCTAAACCATCAAAATAGCCTGTATCACCTGTGAAAACTAAGATTTGCCCTGTCTCACGCTCCTTGATCCTAAAAGCATAGCAGGGAACTGGATGGACCGTCTTGATAAAGGTAATATCAAAAGGTCCAATTTTCTCTACACCGTTGGTATTGTAGACAATACCTTTAGAGACATCATCTAAGGTTAGCTTATGAAATTCATCAGTATCTTCATTGTGCCCATAGATTGGTAAGATTTTTGGATCCCACAGATGCTTAGGATAGAGCTGGAAATAATGGCGTAAGACACCCAAGTCCGCTACATGATCGGGGTGGTAGTGGCTAATAATGACTGCATCTAAGTCCAAGGGACTGATCTCTTTTTCCAGCTCCGTCACAGCTCGACTGCCGCAGTCCATCAGCAGCTGAAAACCATCGTGACCGGTAATAAGATAAGAGGTTGTTCCACCGTCTTGGTAGGGGTAGGCTCCCCAGCGTCCTAGTGTTGTTACTTTCATTTGCTCACCTTCTTTTTTTATGATTACCATCATTATAGCAAAAACAAAAAGGCTGAGACAAAAGTTCTCAACCTTATTTGTCGTGTTCGATTAGTCAATATAAAGCGGTGGGGGCACTCCCGCACATTTATTTCACTAAACTTCTTTTGTTAAAATTTGCAAGGTTTCCAGCAAGTTTTCTGCTGCCACTTCGATACTGTCACCAGTAGCTTTGATCTTAACCTCTACCGTTCCTTCGGCAGCCTTCTTACCAACTGTCACACGAATTGGAAGGCCGATCAAATCACTGTCTGAAAATTTTGATCCAACACGCTCATTGCGGTCATCCGTCAAGACTTGATAACCGGCTGAGGACAAAGATTGTTCGATGCTAGCTGTCAGTTGATTAGATGCGTCATCCTTAGTATTAACAGTAATCAAATGAACATCAAAAGGTGCTAGGGCTTTAGGGAAGTTAATGCCCCATGAAAAACGGTAGTCTCCTTTTGGTGTCTTATTGACAAAGAGACGTGCGTGTTGCTCAATAACAGCTGAGAGAATGCGACTCACACCGATACCGTAACTTCCCATAATGATTGGGACTGATCGTCCATTTTCATCCAAGATATTCGCCCCCATGCTCTCTGAGTAACGAGTCCCTAGCTTAAAGATATGACCGATCTCGATACCTCGAGCAAATTTAAGAGTCCCCTTGCCATCTGGGGAAATCTCACCTTCTTGGACTTCGCGGATATCCACATAAGCTTGAGGAGTGAAATCTCGCCCAGGATTAGCTCCGGTCAAATGGTAACCATCCTCATTAGCACCAACAACAGCATTGGCTAAGTCTTGAACTTTGCGATCGGCGATGATAGTGGTTTCTTGAGGCAGGCCGACAGGACCAAGTGAGCCAAAACCAGCACCAAAGAGAGCCTTGGCTTGCTCCTCAGTTGCTGGATCTAGGCGGTCAGCTTCTAGATAATTTTTTAGCTTAACTGAATTAACTTGATCATTTCCCACTAGGAGGACCACAACAGGTTTATCATCAGCCATGAAGAGCAAGGTCTTGATCGTCTGCTCTGTTGGAAGTTTAAGAAAAGCAGACACCTCATCAATAGATTTGCAGTTTGGTGTTTCAACTTTAACCAAGCTATCTTGGCTAGTGACAGACTGACTTGGCTTGTAGTGGTCTGTTGCCATCTCCAGGTTGGCTGCATAATCAGACTCTGTCGAATAGACAATCGTATCCTCACCTGAAATCAACCAAGCATCGAGTTCCTTTTGGATTTGACCTAAAACATCCTCTGGAATGTCATCGATCGACTCAATAGACTTATCAAGAACAAGCCAATGATCCAAATCAGTACGATCAGGGGTCACTGCCATAAATTCCTGACTGTCTTTACCCCCCATGGCACCACCGTCACCAATAATTCCCTTGAAGTCCAGCCCAGCACGCTCAAAGATAGCTTCATAGGCTTTACGATAATCTTCATAGGTGGCATCCAGGCTCTCATAGTTGGCATGAAAACTGTAAGCATCTTTCATAATAAACTCACGAGTCCGCAGAAGGCCATTACGTGGACGCTTTTCATCACGATACTTGGGCTGGATTTGGTAGAGGCTCATTGGTAATTGCTTATAGGACTTGATACTATCTCGCACGATAGCAGTAAAAGTCTCTTCATGGGTCGGACCTAAAATAAAGTCGGACTTGTCACGATTTTTGAGCTTATAAAGGTCATCACCATAGGTCTCATAGCGGCCTGATTCACGCCAAAGATCTGCTGTTAAAAGGGCTGGCGCCAGCATTTCGACCGCTCCTATTTTTTCAAATTCTTCGCGCATAATCGCTTTGAATTTTTCAATAACACGGTTGGCTAGGGGGAGATACGAATAAACACCTGAGGTCACTTGGCGGACATAACCAGCACGCACCATCAGCGCATGACTGATGACCTGAGCATCACTAGGCATTTCTCGAAGGGTTGGGATCAACATTTGTGATTGTTTCATCTTTTGACTCGACCTTAAAAGTAGGTCATCCTTTCTATCGGTGTTTGATGGATTGTGGGCTGCTAGAAGAAGGCACGCATGATATCATTCCAAGTCACAGCAACCATGAGAACCAGCATAATCAGTACTCCCACTAGAGTAATATAGGTTTCTGTCTCTTGTTTTAGCGGTTTTCTACGAATAGCTTCTAGGATGTTCATTACAATCTTCCCACCATCTAGGGCTGGGATGGGAAAGAGATTAACGACTCCTAGATTCATAGATAGCATTCCCATGAGAAAGAGAACGTCTATCAAGCCAGAGTTAGTTGCTTGACCGACAGCTTGGTACATAGCAACGGGTCCTCCGAGTTTATTGAGGCTAAAGTGAAGGACGATATCTCCCAGTGCTCTTACCAAAGCGGTCATAGCAGCTCCAGCCTGGATAAATCCTCCAGTGACCTTATCCCATAAGCCGGTTTTCAGCCTTGGACTTATGCCAATTTGATAGCCTTGCTCAACCTTCTTAGGTTTGACAGAGATTGTGCGAACTGCTTTATCAGCTGATTGCACCTCAATCTGGAGCTCAGTGTTCTTTTTTATAGATTTGGTTGCAGCACCAATCTCCTGACTGATACTATCCCAATCCGTAACTTTGTGTCCTTCTATGGCAATAATCTTATCACCTGTCTTGATTCCAGCGGTTTGAGCTGGCATATCTGGACTGACTGTGATTTGGTTGGTTGAAAGATCTTGCACCCCACCTTGCATAAAGGCTAGAATAACGAAAACGATCGTTCCCAAAATAAAGTTATTCATTGGGCCTGCAAAATTGGTTATCATCCTTCCCCAGACGCTGGCATTTTGATACTGGACATCTAGGGGAGCTATACGAATTTCTGTACCATCTTCTTCCACTATAGTGGCATCGTGATCAACTTGATAAGTTTTAGTCTCATCGATGACAATCCCAGTGATGGTCAACTGCTCTTCCAGATCGTAGTCAGTTACAGCCATGGGCAGGCTATCTTTGTCAATCTGACGATCAGAAAGATTGATGCGGGTCACCTTGTCATCTGGACCAATAGACAGGCTGACAGGTGTTCCTGTTTTGATATCGGTCTTATCATCTCCCCAACCGGCCATCCGGACATACCCCCCTAAGGGCAGTATGCGAACAGTATAGAGGGTGCCATCCTTGCCAGTGTGAGAAAAAATTTTAGGGCCCATGCCCACAGCGAATTCACGCACAAGGATGCCAGATCTTTTGGCAAAGTAAAAGTGACCAAATTCATGGATAACCACAATTATGCCAAATACAATTATGAAAACAATAATATTAAGCATCATATACCTCATCTATATTTATAAGTGTCAAGTATAATACCAGCTTAGTGCTGCCTAGAATAGGGTAAAAAGGCAAGGCCCTCGATATAGGTAAGGGTCTGGATTGTCATCAACCAGACCCACAGCTAGCTTTCAGCTATCATACTCTAAAGCAGTCAATAAGAAGTTATCGCTCACATTGACCTTTTCTTTTAGTTATGTGATCAAAATAGACCAAAGAAATGCATGATAGGAAAAACAAAGATCATACTATCGAAACGATCCAAAATCCCTCCATGCCCTGGAATTAATTTCCCAGAATCTTTCACACCAAAATGGCGTTTGATGGAGCTCTCAACCAGATCACCAAATTGCGCAAAAATACTAAAGACGGCAACTAGAATCAAGGTTAATAGAAATGATTGCGGTGCGTAAACTACTGGTTTGACTAGCATAAATATCAAAGAGACTACTAGGGCAGATAGGATACCACCGAGACTGCCTTCGATAGTCTTATTGGGAGAGACCTTAGGCATGAGTTTGTTTTTGCCAAATTGACGACCAATAAGATAAGCTCCAATATCTGTAGCCCATACAATAAAAATAGCGAATAAAACTTTGACCACACTGTCCATACGAGCAGCTATTAGATTTTGGAAACCAAAACCAACATACAAGGCACTGGCTATAGGAAAAGTTGCATCATCAAAGGAATAATGATCACTATTAAAGACTGTCCCGGCTAAGATCAAGAAGCTAACCAGTCCAAAGCAAGTCCAGCTAGCGTCTAATGGCAGAAAAGGCAGATACTGACCAAGCGGCACCGTTAAGACAAAAGCTCCCAACATAGCTAGTACGCCTTCAAAGGAGTAATACTCCAAGTGCTTCATCTTGAATAACTCAGATATAGCAATCATGGCCAAAAGACCAATAAATAGTTGAAAGGGCAGGCTACCCAATGCAAGAAAGGCTAAAAATACCGCTCCTGCAATACCACCGTAAATCACACGTTCTCTCATAAACACTCCTCTTTTAAACGCCACCGAATCGACGTTTTCGTCGGTTAAATTCTTCTAAGGCAAGCAATAGTTGTTCTTGATCAAAGTCTGGCCAGTAAACTTCTGTAAAATAAAACTCACTGTAAGCTGCCTGCCAGGGTAAAAAGTTACTCAAGCGTAGCTCTCCGCTAGTTCGAATGATGAGATCAGGATCCCTCAATTCTGCCGGAAGCTGACCTGTCATCAAATGATCAGCTATCATAGCCTCATCAATAGCCTCTAGTGCTACTGCACCATCACTTACTGCTTTGGCAATAAGTTTTACAGCCCTGGTCAACTCATCCCTGCCCCCATAGTTCAAAGCAAAATTGAGAATAAGTCCATCATTATGCCTGGTCCGATCAATCGCTCTTTGCATGGCATCTCGGGTAGACTCTGGCAATGCTTGGCTATCACCTATCACTTGGACACGCACATTGTTGGCATCCAACTCCGGAACATAGCGGTCAAAAAATTCGACTGGTAGGTTCATAATAAAGGTTACCTCGTCTTTGGGACGAGACCAATTTTCAGTCGAAAAGGCGTAAACAGTTAGGACCTTGACTCCCAACTCAGAAGCTTTAATAGTGACTTTTTGCAAGGCATCCATACCAGCCTTGTGTCCCATGATACGTGGCTGCATACGCTTCTTAGCCCAACGACCGTTACCATCCATGATAATGCCGATATGCGCTGGGATCTTCTCAAGGCTTACCGCCTTATCTTTTTTTCTAAATGTAAACATAGCCATACAAGTTTAATGATACCACAAAAGTGCTCTGATTGCACCTGTAATGAAAAGAAGACAGGCCTAGTTTTTTCAACTTAAAACGAGCCTGGGACAAAAGTCCAGACTCGTTAGCCTGTTCTAGATTTACTAGATTAACAGGGATTGATTGATGAGAATTTAGTTCTCTTCGATGACTTGTGTGTCATCTTCTGATGGTTGATCGATGTCCGATGTTTGGGATGGTTGGTCAGCATCTTCAACGGTAGTCTCCTCATCTGGGCGAGAGACGATCTTGTAGATCGCACGCTCAGTAAAGGTCAGGTAAATCCCATCTGCATCAAGAACGTAACGCTTATTTTCTTGGTCGACTTCATCGATGGTCGCAATGAGTCCACCGATTGTCTCAACAACAGCACCTTTGACCAGATTACGTCTCATATTGGCGCTTTCTTCTTTCTGACGGTTTTGCGTTCTTCTAAAGCTGAAAATGGTCCAGACTAGTAAGACAGCTAAAAGTAATAACGTAATGGGTGACATATCTATTCCTCCTATTTAATAGCCTTAGTAACTATACCAAATTTTAGCATAGGCAGCAAGATTAGACCTCACCAATGGGCACCTAAGCCTGAGCCAGGGCAGGGTTTATGCTATAATATTAGCATGGATAAATTGATCAAAACAATAGCAAGTTCGGGCTCTTTTCGTGCTTATGTACTCGATAGCACTGAAACTGTGCGGACTGCTCAAGAAAAACATCACACTCTATCATCCTCAACTGTCGCCTTAGGGCGTGGTCTGATCGCCAACCAAATCTTAGCTGCCAATCAAAAAGGCGAATCGAGGGTTACTCTCAAAATCATCGGAAATAGTTCGTTTGGGCATATCATTTCTGTCGCTGATACCAAGGGGCAGGTTAAGGGGTACATACAAAATCCAGGAGTTGACATCAAAAAGACCCAGACAGGTGAGGTCCTGGTCGGCCCATTTATGGGACAAGGATACTTTGTCACTATCATTGATTATGGGACTGGTCATCCCTATACTTCTACTACTCCTCTGGTCTCTGGAGAAATCGGTGAAGATCTGACTTATTATTTGACTGAGAGTGAGCAAACCCCTTCTGCTGTCGGTCTTAACGTTTTATTGGATAAAAACGATACTGTCAAAGTAGCTGGTGGTTTTATGCTCCAAGTCTTGCCGGGTGCCAGCGATGATGACATTTCTCGCTTTGAAAAACGTATCCAAGAGATGCCTGCTATCTCAACTTTATTGGAGTCAGAAAACCACATCCAGTCACTTATCGATGCTATCTACGGCGATGATCCTTACAAAATTTTAGACGAAGAACCTCTCAGCTTCCAGTGTGATTGTCATAAAGAACGCTTTGAGAGTGTGCTTAAAACTTTAGCGACTCAGGATTTACAAGATATGAAAGAGGAGGATCACGGGGCAGAAATCACCTGCCAATTTTGTGGTACTGTCTATCAATTTAGTGAAAAAGATTTGGAGGATATCATTAATGACAAACCTTAATTCTTCCTTTATGATCGGTGATGTCGAAATCCCTCATCGTACCGTTTTAGCTCCTATGGCTGGGGTGACTAACTCTGCCTTTCGCACCATTGCTAAGGAATTCGGAGCTGGACTTGTCGTCATGGAAATGGTCTCAGAAAAGGGCTTGCTCTACAATAATGAAAAGACGCTTCATATGCTCCACATTGATGAGAATGAACATCCTATGTCTATTCAGCTATTTGGCGGAGACGCTGAAGGGCTTAAACAGGCTGCCGATTTTATTCAAAGTCATACCAAGGCAGATATCGTCGATATCAATATGGGCTGTCCCGTCAATAAAGTCGTTAAAAATGAGGCAGGAGCTAAATGGCTCAAGGATCCTGAAAAGATTTATCACATTGTCAAAGAGGTAACATCTGTCCTTGATATTCCACTGACCGTTAAAATGCGTACTGGCTGGTCCGACAGCTCCTTAGCTGTTGAAAATGCACTTGCTGCTGAGTCTGCTGGAGTAGCTGCTTTGGCTATGCACGGTAGAACCAGGGAGCAAATGTATACAGGGTCTTGTGATCATGAAACTTTGGCTAATGTCTCTAAGGCTATCACTAAAATTCCTTTTATTGGCAACGGGGATGTCCGCACTGTCCAAGACGCTAAATATATGATTGAAGAAGTTGGCGTTGATGCTGTCATGATTGGACGAGCAGCCATGAACAATCCTTACCTCTTTACTCAAATTAATCATTTCTTTGAGACTGGTGAAGAACTCCCAGACCTGCCTTTTGCTAAAAAATTAGACATTGCCCAGGAACACCTTAAGCGTCTTATCTCTCTAAAGGGTGAAGCGATTGCTGTTAGAGAATTTCGTGGTCTTGCTCCGCATTATCTTCGTGGAACTGCAGGGGCTGCAAAAGTTCGCAGTGCTGTTTCTAAGGCAGAAAGTTTCCAAGAAGTAGTCAATCACTTTGAGACATTACGTTAGTCAAGGTTGGCTACCTTTTCTTGCTATTTCTTATATGATAAAAGCGAGAGGGATCTATCCCACTCGCTTTTATCGCCTCTTTAGACCTTGTAAAAGTAGAGAAACTTTTTATTTAGGCTGTTGTAAAGGTTAATTTTTGCTTAGATAAGCCGATCTTTAAGGTCATGCCAGCTGATAGTTGACCTGAAAGAAGCATCTCAGATAGTTTATCTTCGATCTCAGTTTGAAGGGTTCTGCGTAAAGGACGAGCCCCCATTTCTCGATCATAACCTTGTTCGGCTAAATATTTCAAGGCTGATGGCTGCACTTTAAGAGCAATATCTTTGTCCACTAAAACAGTTTCTAGTGGTTTGATCATCAGTTTGACAATCTGTTTCATATCATCTTGACTAAGACTATGGAAGACGATCTTCTCATCAATCCGATTGATAAACTCCGGACGGTAGTATTTCTTGAGCTCTTCCATGATACGAGAAGCCATGGCCTTATCATCATGCATGAGATCCTGCGCTCCAAATCCAACGGTCTTATCATCACGAAGAGCTGTTGCTCCTAAATTACTTGTCATAATGATTAAGGTGTTGGTAAAGTCAATTTTACGGCCTCGGCTATCTGTCAGGACTCCATCATCTAAAACCTGTAAGAGTAGATTAAAGGTATCTGGATGAGCTTTTTCAATCTCATCAAAGAGTAGAACTGAGTAGGGTTTCTGACGGACTTTTTCCGTTAACTCACCGCCTTCTTCGTAACCCACATACCCTGGAGGGGCACCGTTGAGACGGCTGGCTGCAAATTTTTCCATATACTCAGACATATCAAAACGTATCAGCGCCGACTCATCATCAAACAGCAGCTCGGCTAAGGCCTTAGCCAACTCTGTCTTACCAACACCCGTAGGCCCTAAAAACATGAAGGAGCCAATTGGGCGTTTACCAGTATGAAGACCAGATTGATTTCGACGAATAGCGTTGGCTACTGCTGAAATTGCTTTTTCCTGACCGATCACGCGCTTGTGTAATTCGTTTTCCAGGTTGAGGTAGCGCTTGCTGTCCGCCTGGGTCATCTTTGCTACTGGGATGCCTGAGAGCTTGCTCAGAGTCTTCAAAATATCATCCTCTGTAATCGGTGTTGGTTTTTGCTTGACACTTTTAGTCTCACTTTTAATCAAAAGATTGGCAACGGCGTCAAAGTTCCTCTCCAAGAGTGCCTTATCTACGGGAGTCAAAAATTCTGGTGCAGATTTTTTAATAGTATTCTGAACACCAGCACTAGCTTCATCCAAGAGATCAATCGCAGAATCAGGGAGATTTTTACTAGTAAGATAGCGATGGGCTGCTTTTACTGCCGTCATCATCACATCATCTGAGATAGTGACATTGTGGTAATCTTCATAACTCTTTTTTAAGCCACGTAAGATAGCATAAGCGTCCTCTATCTTAGGCTCTTCGATTAAAATTTTTGCAAAACGACGAGATAGGGCAGCATCTTTCTCGAGATGCTTAGAATACTCTTCTTGAGTCGTTGCACCTACCATGTGTAAACTGCCACGTGATAGAGCAGGCTTGAGGATATTGGCGGCATCAAGCGTACTGTCGATTCCGCTACCGGAACCCATGATGGTGTGAATCTCATCCACAAACAAAATGATATGACCATCTTCTTCGACTTCCGAAATGATCTGATTCATTCGTTCTTCGAAGTCACCACGGAAGCGTGTCCCAGCAATGACTGACATCATGTCGAGTTCCAAAACTCGAAAATCTGCCAATTCATAAGGCACCTCTCCTTGGACAATACGCTGGGCTAGACCGTAAGCTAGCGCTGTTTTCCCTACACCAGCATCACCTACTAAGATAGGATTATTTTTTGTTTTACGGCTAAGAATTTGCAGCATACGGCTGATTTCTTCATCGCGTCCAATCACTTTTTCGAGCTTTCCTTGAGCTGATAAAGCGGTTAAATCACGAGTAAAATCAGCTAATTCACCGGGGTTGCTCTGTCCCCCCATCATATTATTAAAGTTGCTATTACCTGATTTTTTAGGCTTACTAATGTCAAAAATTGCTTTGACTTGGTCTTTATCAAAACCTGCATAGCGTTCTAGTACCTTGCGTAGATCAAGCAATCTTGGTCGATTCTTGCCATCTTCCTGAGCAAGAAAGCCTACTTGCTCTAAAATACGTAAGGCAAGATTATCCCGTGTCAAAAGTATGGCCATAAGAATGTGCTCAGTTCCTACTTCCTTCGAGGATACTGCTACGCTAATTTTCTCACCATAGTCAAGCACACGCTTGAGAGCAGGTGAAGCAGGCAAGATGTCTCTCACTCCACCAACAGGAGAAGGCTGGCGGCGCATGACCAAACTGGCAGCTTCTTCGTAGTCATCCAAGTCGATCTGGTTATCAAAATCTCCCAGAGTCAGGCGGGCCACCGTGTCGTCAACATCCACCAAAGCTAAGAGAACATGCCAAGTCTCTAAGAGCTTGCTCTGAAAACGAGCCGCCTGATACTGGGCTCTATTGAAAACCTTTTGCATTTTTAAAGAGTAATTAGTCATAAGGATTTCCTTTTCTATCTAATCGCTGAATAATTTTCTTTAACATACGTGCACGAATTTCAAGTGCATCATCACCGAGAACGTCATCTAGCGCAGAGGCCAAAATAATATTGCCCTCCCGTTCGCTAATAATTTTTTCGTCATAAAGCTGTTGAATAATATCATTAAAAACTTGGCTGCTGATTGACTGGCCAATAGAGGTAGCCAAAGAGCAGAGTAAATGATGCTGATCAGAAAACGCCACCTTAGCAATGCGGATATAGCCCCCGCCACCACGCTTACTCTCAACAATATAGCCCCTACTTTCAGTGAAGCGAGTCTTGATGACATAATTAATCTGGCTAGGAACCACATCAAAGGAACTAGCTAGGTGTGAACGTTTTAACTCCGCAATACCTGTCTGAGCTAATATCTTTTTAATATACTCTTCAATATTATCCGATGTATTTTTTGTAGGCATATGAGTTTCCCATCCTGTCTTTGACTATCTTTGACTATTATACCTTAATTGTCAGCGTTTGGGAAGTAAAGGGCACTATATGCAAAAAGAGATTGGACAAATGTCCAATCTCTTAAACTATCTAGATATGCTCAATTAAATTAATTATTGAGCGCAGCTGCCATAGTTGCGGCAACTTCGTTTTCAAAGTCGTTAGCTGCTTTTTCGATCCCTTCACCAACTTCGAAGCGTTCGAAGGCAACAACTTTAGCATTGACTGAGTCAAGATAAGCTTCAACAGTCTTGCTATCATCCATGATGTAGACTTGTGCAAGAAGAGTATACTCTTGGTCAACCTTAGTATTGTCTAACATAAAGCGATCCATCTTACCTGGAATGATTTTATCCCAAATTTTTTCTGGCTTGCCTTCAGCTTGCAACTCTGCCTTGATATCTTCTTGCGCTTGTTCCAAAACTTCTGGAGTCAACTGGCTCTTAGAACCGTATTTCAAGTGTGGAAGGGCTGGTTTATTCACCATAGCACGACTTTCGTTGTCTTGATCGATCTTATGGTTTAATTGAGCCAACTCATCCTTGATGAATTGCTCATCCAATTGTGTATATGACAAGACTTTTGGACTCATTGCAGCAGCATGCATAGAGATTTGCTTAGCCAAGGCCTCATCACCACCTTCGACAACACTGATAACACCGATACGGCCACCGTTGTGTTGGTAAGCACCGAAGGCTTGGTCATCAGTCTTTTCAAGAAGGGCAAAGCGACGGAATGAAATTTTTTCACCGATCGTTGCTGTCGCATTAACATACGCTTCCTCAAGAGTTTCACCTGAAGCAGTAGTCAATGCAAGCGCTTCTTCATTGTTAGCTGGCTTACCTTCAGCAATCACTTTAGCTGTCTCGTTTACCAGCTCAACAAATTGAGCATTTTTAGCAACAAAGTCAGTTTCTGCATTAACTTCAACGACTGCTGCAACATTGCCTGACACGTAAACACCTGTCAAACCTTCAGCAGCTACACGGTCAGCTTTTTTAGCAGCCTTAGCCATTCCTTTTTCGCGAAGTAATTCAACCGCTTTGTCAATATCACCATCAGTTTCTACCAATGCCTTCTTAGCGTCCATAACGCCGGCACCAGATTTTTCACGCAATTCTTTAACAAGCTTTGCAGTAATTTCTGCCATGATTAGTCCTCCAATTATAATAGTTTAAATAATAAAGGGCTAGGGCTGAGCCCTGCCCTTTAGCTGTTTCTTGGGTTAAGAATTAGTCGTTGTCGCCTTCAACAACTTCAACAATTTCTTCCATTGAGTCAGCATTTGCTGAAGCAGCAGTCATTTCTTCCTCAACGGAACTGTCTTCACCTTGGTTTCCTTCGATGATCGCATCTGCCATCTTAGATGTAATCAATTTGACAGCACGAATAGCGTCATCGTTAGCTGGGATGATCACATCAATATCATCTGGATCAGTGTTAGTATCAACCATAGCTACGACTGGGATACCAAGTTTTTTAGCTTCTTTAACAGCGATTTGTTCCTTGTGTGGATCAACAACAAACATTACATCTGGGATGCGAGGCATGTCTTCGATACCACCCAAGAATTTTTCAAGACGAGCACGTTGTTTATTAAGAAGGGCTACTTCTTTCTTAGGAAGGACTTCAAAAGTTCCTTCTTCTTCCATGCGCTTGATTTCTTTGAGGCGAGCAATACGTTTTTGGATTGTGTTCCAGTTTGTCAACGTTCCACCCAACCAACGGTGGTTGATGAAGTATTGACCTGCACGCGCTGCTTCTTCAGCGATCGCTTCAGCCGCTTGTTTCTTGGTACCAACAAATAAGATAACCGCATCATTTGCTGCAGCATCACGGACAAAGTTGTAGGCTTGATCCGCTAATTTTACAGTTTGCTGGAGGTCGATAACGTGGATACCGTTACGCTCTGTGAAGATGTATTTAGCCATCTTCGGATTCCAGCGACGAGTTTGGTGACCGAAGTGAACACCAGCCTCAAGAAGTTGTTTCATTGAAATTACTGCCATGAGTAGTTTCTCCTTTTTTGTTTTTTCCTCTTTCAGACCTTAGCTTGCAGGAGCAACCGTAGTGGCAACAGCTTCCACAATCAGTCTAAAATGAGTATTTATTGCCTGTTGGCAACCTCCTAATCTTACCAAAAAAAGACAAAAAAGACAAGCTGTTTCATCCTAAATGCTTTTGATTTAAGGAATCTGTTTCTACCAGTCTTTAAGTGATCTACTTGACGAAAGTATAGATTTTCGGTAGAATGTCATTGTTACGGCGGTATAGCCAAGTGGTAAGGCACGGCTCTGCAAAAGCTTGATCGTCGGTTCAAATCCGTCTACCGCCTTAAAGATGCTTCTCCTAACATCTCATACCCATTCAAAAAGCCTATAATATAGGCTTTTTTAGTTTTATCTAATGGTCTCAAATGGTACGAAACGGTAATCATTTTGGGCGAAATGTGGGCGAATTAAAAGGATGGAAGAACCCAGTGAAATGGAATTTTCTTCAACTGGACAGCTTAAATAGTGAATTTCGTAAAACCTTATGAAAACAGACGGTTTTGACTTTATTTTTGGTAACTAGCATCAATGCCTGAGAAAAACTTCTTAGACAATTTTGAGATAGTTCCGTCTTTTTGTAGTTCTGCTAATGCTTTATTCACCTTTTTTTGTAAATCTTTATCTTTTCCTTTGTTAAAAGTGACAGCTATATTTTCTTCTTCAATATCACCATCAAGAATTTTTAAATCTAATCCTTTTTGCTTAATGATGGCCGCTATAATTGTTTTTGCGTTTGAATAGCCATCTACTCGACCGTTTGAAACAGCTGATATGGCGGCTTCACGGTCATCATAGGTCTTAATAGTAATGCTGTCATTGAAACTTTTTAAAACTTTGATTTGATTAGAACCTACGGTCGCAGCAATCGAAGCATTATCCAGATCCTTAACCGATTGTAGTTGAGAGTCTTTTTTCACGACAACTCCATATTGAAAGGTGGCATAGGGATCAGAAAAATCATAAGTTTTTTGGCGTTCATCTGTAATCGCAATTGAGCTAGCGACAACATCTACTTTATGGCTTTTTAATAATCCAAACAGCCCATCAAAGCTAGTTGTGGTAAATTCCGTCTTATAGCCAATCTTGTCAGCAACGGCTTTTATGACTTCTACATCAAAGCCAGTTAATTCGCCTGAATCGTCCTTATAGGAGCTGGGAAAACTAACACCGGTGGTAGCAACCCTAAGAACCTTTTTATCCGAACTACTCTGATCGGAACGGTTCCCAGATACTGTTTGATAACCAAAATAGCCAATCACAATAAGGATAATGGCAACAACGCTGATAAATGATTTCCTCTTCATTTTATATCTCCATTTCTTTTACGTTATTTTTTGCAAGACAGCAGCAATCTTGGAGAGAGCCTCCCCGATGTTATTTTCAGGAACTGTCCAGCTGTTGATTTCCGAAGGGGTAGTCTGATCGCTTACTCTAGGATCAGTCATTAAACTTTCAACAAAATCGACCTTTTCTTCAATAGTATTCATGGCCGCACGATAAACAATCTCATGAGCTGTCTGCTTGCCAACACGCTTGCCGATTTCAAACATTATGCGTTCTGAATAAGGGAGTTTTCCTTGTAATTCAAGATTATGCTTCATCTGCTCTTTATTGACTGTTAGATCGCTCAGGAGGCTTGTTAAATTGACAATCTGTGCATCCAAATAACTTGTCATCTCCGGCAAAGCAACCCATTCATTGCGCCAATGTATTGCGTCACGTTCCCCATCTATCAGCATGGATTGAAAGGTAAGGGAAACTGATGAAAAGACAGGTTGAGTAAGACTAGCTAAGCCTTCAATAAGAGCTGGATTTCGTTTTTGTGGCATCGTAGAAGAGCCAACTTCTCCCTTTTTAAAGGGTTCTTGAATTTCATTAATTTCAGTTTTCATCAGCGTAAAAAGTTCACGCCCAATTTTTCCTAGTGTTCCAGAGTAAATACCCAAAACAGCAGCAAATTCTGACAAACGATCTCTGGAAGGCTGCCAAGAAATCGTTGGGACAGCCAACCCTAACTCTGTAAGCGTCGCTTCCTCTATCTCACTTCCTCTACCATCAAAAGCTGCATAGGTCCCAACGGCTCCACTAATGCTGCCTACAAAGACTTCATTGTCTAATAATTGTTCAAGTCTTCTTTGACTTCTTAGCAGCTCATCCAACCAGATCGCTAACTTAAATCCAAAAGTTATGGGTATTGCATGTATCCCGTGTGTGCGCCCCATCATCAGAGTCTCTCGATGCTCATTGGTCAATTCAGCCAAGGTATAGATAAGAGTCTGGGTGTGTCCCTTAATCACCTCATAGGCTTCCTTGACTTGTAACATCGTACCTGTATCTACAATATCTTGGGTGGTGACGCCAAAATGGACATATTCTCCATCTTGTCCTCCAACGATCGCCTGAAGCTGGTGAATGAGAGCTATAAGGGAGTGGCGCTTCTCAGCACTTTCTTTTTGTAATGTTTGACTATCAAAATTTTCTACCTTAGCCAACTGGGAAATTTTTTGTGCTGCTTCTTTGGGAATAATTCCCAGACGGCCTTGAACATTAGCCAGAGTGGCTTCTACTAACAATTGTTTGGCAATCTTATTAGTATCACTCCAAATATCCCTAATCTCTGGGGTTGAAAAATTATTCTGCAGCAATGTTGAGTCTAAAACACTGGTCACTTCATACCCTCCTTTTATAGTCCTGCACTTTCGAGTGATCCACGATAAAGGGAGCTAAGAAATGCTTTCACCCGCTCATGGCTACTATCACTTGATAAAAGTAAGTTTGCAGGACCCTGTGTTAAAATTTTTCCATTTTCAATAAAAACGGCATGATCTGCTATTTTTCTAGCAAATTCCATTTCATGTGTCACTAAAATCATTGAGATTTCTTCATTAGCAAGCGCAGCAATAACTTGTAAAACACCTTCTACCATCTCAGGATCCAAAGAAGAAGTAGGTTCGTCAAATAAGATAATATCAGGCTTAAAAGCAATAGCCCTTGCAATAGCGACACGTTGTTGCTGCCCTCCGGATAAGGTTATTGGGTACTGAGACTCATATTCACTCAGACCAACTTTTACAAGGGACTCACGAGCAATCGTTTCAGCATCTTTCTTATTAACTTTCCTGCTGAGAACTAAGGGTTGAGAGACATTTTCTAGTACAGTGTAATTTTTGAAAAGATTAAAATGTTGGAAGACCATGGTCGAATGACTTCTAATTTTTTTGACATCTTTTCCAGATATATGGGGAGCTGCTACTTGCGTGTCTGCTATTTTAAGACTGCCACTCGTCGGTTTTTGCAGCAAGTTAATTGTCCGCAACAGGGTAGTTTTTCCTGATCCCGATGGTCCTACAAAAGCTGTTACACTTCCCCTTTCTAAAGTTAAATTAATGTCCTCTAAAATTTCCTTGTTCCCAATTGTAACACCTAGATTCTTTATTTCGATTAGACTCATTCGCTTTCCCTCCTATATGGTCGTTGCAAATCAATTTCAATGTAATGCTGTATCCAAGTGTAAATAATAATCATCCCCCAATACAGTAGGCCTACTGCCAAGTAGGTTTCAAAATATCTCAACGACTCACCAGCTATCATTTTTGAATGTGAAAAGAGCTCAGTAATTCCCAAGGTAAATACTAAAGAGGTTTCCTTTAACAAACTAACAAAGGTGTTTCCTGTTGCTGGTAATGCATTCAGGGTAGCTTGAGGCAAAATAACGTGCAAGAAAATTTTCCAATTAGGAATATTGAGGGATTCTCCCGCTTCTATCTGACCCTTATCTACAGAATTAACAGCGGCTCTAAAAATTTCAGAGAGATAAGCAGACTGCTTTAATCCAAGTCCACCTATCGCTGCACTTAAGGCAGTCATTCCCTGAAACATTGGAAATAGTTGGGGCAAACCATAAAAAATAAGAAATAGTTGCACTAAGGTTGGCATCCCTCGGAACAAGGAAATGTAGGCCACGGCAAAGTATCTCAGTAATCTAAAATTAGAAAGCTGGAACAGTGTCATAAGGGCTCCAATGAGTACTGCTACTATCATTGAAAGTACCGCTATCAAAATTGTAACAGGGATATAACTCGGTAATTTTAAAAATAAATCAAAAAAATATGCCCAACTAAAATTCATAGCCTGTCCTCCTTAAATGGCTTAATAGTTCATCATCCATTACTCTAAATAGCGCTTGACGATCCAGGATTTTTATCATATAAACCGTCTTATGGTCACTAAACAACTGTCGTTCTCCCAAGTAGTTAAACCCCATCTTTTTATAAGCTCCAATTAGCCAGGGATGCTCAGCGGCAGTTCCTAATGTGACAGCTGGAGCTTTTAGTTCTCCTTTGATATACTCTTCAATCAAGCTATTCATAAGTGCTTTTGCGTAACCTTTACCCGAATAGTTTGGGTCAGTGGCTAGCCAGCCGATATGGGGGAGAGCAAAAGGTCCAGGATTGCTTGACCAGGGCAAACGAACAGAGACGCTAGAAATCAGTTTTTCCTGCCTTTTAAGCACAAAGGTCGGCAAGGAGGCATTGGCCTGATAAACCTCATCAGCAGAAATAGTAGCCGCTTTAAAATGAATCCCCAGGGCTTCGTCAGCTGCATAAGCCTGATGGAAAAGTTCGGTTAGCGCAACAATATCAGCTGGATCTAATCTCTCTATTACCATAAAGCATCCTTTCTAAATTGCTCTAGAGTCTGACTTAGGGGATGATTTTCTCCTTCTAAAATGGCTTGGTAAACTCTTTTTTCCTTGCCAAATGTCAGTCGGTGATATTTTTCTTGCAGATCCTTAGTAGTGTAAGGATTATCAGGAGATCCTTTTGCTTTTGTCTGCAATTGGTCAAACAAAGTCTCAGCATTGTATCCCAACAAGTGCAAACGTGTCGGACGCTCAGATACAGTTGCTTTTAAATCATGATGACGATAAATTTTTTTAGAGAATTCAATAAACTCATTTGAAACTGCTTCGTCTCTAAAATCATTATCATATACCGTACCTTTAGACAAAGCTAACCACAATAAATATTCAATAGAGAATTTTCCTTGAAACTTTGTCTCCGGAGCTTTATATGTCAACGCTCTATCACCATCTTTTGAAAAATGTACATGTATTTCTTTGATATCCTCGATCTTGATCCCTTCTTGATAAGCCGATTGACCCAAATCGAACCCTGCATTAGCTGCCGAGCAGAAAGGATAGATCTTGAACCAGAGACCTGGCTGTTCAATCTGAGCCGGTTGTAGCCACTGCTCCACTAACTGAGGGACAGAAACGGCAACTCCCGACATGGTCTGGCTCCAGCCTACTTTTTCACCAAAAATATTTTTCTTGGCTGTAAAACCCGCTTGGACTAATTTATAAGCCACCACAGCATTCCTTGTCGCCAAACCCGCTTGCAAAGGTTTAGCATCCGTCCCTTCTTGGTAGAGAAATCCAGATGATTGACTGCTAGCTAGAGATAATAACTGCGCAAATGACTGCTCATCCAACTGTTTTAGAATACCAATAGCCGCTGCTCCTGCTAAGCTCCCTAGCGTTGCTGTAGCATGCCATCCTCGTTCAATATGATTGGGTTGTAATTGCAAGCCTAAACGTCCGACAAATTCTAACGATAAAATATAAGCTTGTAAAACATCATCTCTTGTTTCGTCTTCTAAGGTGGCTAACAAGGCTGAATAAATAACACTGCTTGGATGCCCTCTGAAATGAGCGTGAACATCATCTAAATCATCATAGTGTGACGCATAGCCATAAGCCAGAGCCAGTTGTTCCATAGGTGTCTCTGTGCTTAGTAAGAGTTCTTGATAGAGTTGAGGATACAAGCTATTTAATTGAGATTGTACTCGTGGGTGGCTCAAACCGACATAAAGACAGCCGAGATAATCCAACAGAGCCAAACGTGCCCTTGGCAATAAATTTCTTGCTTCTTTCTTAAAAATACCCCTTAGTAAATACTGAATGATTATCTCTTCCTCTGTCATCATAGCCTCATTTCTGTATAAATCGTATCAGTCTTTCAACGCCATTCTTTAATTCGTGACTATCTGATACAAGACTCAGGCGCAGGTAGCCTTTTCCATTTTCTCCAAATACCGATCCGGGGATCAAAGCCACCTGTTCAGTCTCTAAGAGATTCTCAACAAACTGATAGTCATCACTGGACTCTTTCGGTAGTTTAATCCAAAGAAAGAAAGTGCCATCGCTATCTCCTACATCGATGCCTGCTTGATTGAGTAATCTAAATGCTAAATCTTTGCGATGGGCATAAAGATCTCTGAGTTTTTGACGTTGTTCAAGCTCTTGTGTCAAGGCGTGAATAGCCGCATCTTGTACAGCTCCGAAGGTCCCACCAACAGAAGATCGAATGTAATCACGCAAAAGACCAATCACTTGCTTGTTACCCACTGCAAAGGCAATCCGCCAACCAGCCATATTAAACGTTTTTGATAATGTATAAATTTCGATTCCAATTTCCTTGGCACCTGGGGTCTGTAAGAAGCTTGGTGATTTTGCTTTAAATGAAATATCCGAGTAAGCAAAATCATGAGCTACAACAATTTGGTTCTTTTTAGCAAAAGCTACTGTTTTCTCAAAAAAATCACTCGTCACTCCTGCTCCTGTCGGATTATGAGGATAATTCAAAAACAATAATTTTGCCCTTGTCAATTCTTGAACAGGTATACTGTCGTAATCTGGCAAATAATGATTTTTTTCTAACAGTGGCAAGGGATAATTTTCAGCCCCCGCCATCTTGACTCCGGCATCATAGCCAAAAAAGCCTGGATCTGGTGTTAAAACCGTATCATCTGGATTGGCTAAAACCATAGGTAAAGCTGTTAATGCTGCTAGAGACCCACTAAAAATAGTTACTTCATCTGGTTCAAGAGCCACCTGATACTCTGATTTGTAAAATTGGATGATAGCTTCCTTTAAACTTTGCTTGCCTCCATAAGGAGGGTAACCATGATTAGAAGGATCCTTCATTGCCTGATTTAAGGCATCAACAATCCCCGGGAAGGTCGGTTGGTCTGGATTACCTCGCCCCAAATTAATAACTGATTTACCCAGATTATTTAATTCTTTTATCTTAATTTGCTGACGGGCTGCAAAATGGTCTGCTCTTTTTTGCACTCTGTGCGATTCTTCAACCTTCATCCGTTACCCTCGTATACTTTCTAGTACTTGCCGTACATGTGAGCGGTCTAAGTTTGGAAAAATGGATTGGACACGACTATCAGATCTTCTCGTGATGTACTGTGCCAACTCATCAATTTCCTCATCTTTTACCAGCCCAAGCTCTCTGAGGGTCAAGGGAAGACCAATTATTTTATGATAGGTGGTGATTTCATCAGCTAGCTTGTCGTCACCTTCTATTAGCACTTGGACTAAACTCCCTAGAGCAACCGCTTCACCATGAGTTTTGCTATAATCAGGCTGTATCTTAACATAAGCATTGTAAAAAGCGTGGGCTACCACGCTACGACCATCTTGATCGGCAATGCCATCAACACTAGCTGCTACCAGAAAAATCGTATCGAACAGATTGATTAGTTGTTGTTCTGATAATGCCTCCAAATCTTTGACCACTAGCATTTCCTCACGGCATAGCTCAATGAAAAAACGTCCTATTTTCAAAGATACTTGGTTCGTCTTATCAAGTGTTATACGCTTTCGGATTTCATAATATTTAGCTAAAGTATCACCAATGCCGGACAAAATATATTCTTTAGGAGCATGAATGAGTATATCAGGCTCTAGCAAGACCATATCGACTGCTTTTTTATGGCGAATATTGTCAATTTTTTCGTGAGACTGAGAGTAGATAATACTTTTAGTCGTGATCGCAGCGCAGTTAGAAGGAACTGTTTGACTATTAATAATTGGGATACGTAATCGATCAGCTACTACTTTTGCAGTATCAATCAACTGGCCTCCACCAAAGGCTAGTAAAGCATCATAATCCTCGAATAAATCAGTCAGACGAGCAATTTCTTCAAAGGTACAGAAACCTCCAAAAAACTCTACATGATTATCATCTAAAAAGCTTTCTGGCAGAAACTCATTAATGATAGGATATACTGTCTGATCGGTTAAAATAACCGGCTTTACAATTCCCTTCTCACTGAGGATATGCGGCAATTTTTTTAAAATACCACGCTCATTGATGTATTCGGCTGGACTCATTCTTATGGTACGCTCAGTCATCTATCACTACCTCCATAATAACTTAGTAGCTTAAAGGCACCTTCAACGTAATAATTAACAGCCGTTGGCAAAGCCTCATCTAGGACTATAAAATCATCATGATGCCAATCTGGAGCTCCTTTGGCTCCGTTTGATCCCACGAAGGCAAAAACTCCTGGAATTTGTTCCTGATAGGCCGCAAAATCTTCGCCTCCTGTTGAGGGTAAAGTATCAACTACCTGTGCAAACGTTTTGGCTTGCTCAAAGATAATTGAGGTAAGCGTTGCATCATTGTATGTTACTTTAGGTGAATTGCCCCAATTTATTGAAACATCCGCTCCAAACTGAGCAGCTGTACTTTCCACAATCTTGGTGAATTTATCGATAACAGATAAGCGGAGCTCGGGATCAAAGGTACGGATTGTCCCTTCAAAAAAGCCTTTTGCCGGCAATACATTCCACGTTGTGCCTACATCAATATGAGTCACTGATAGCACCGCTGACTGAAAGGGTGAGACTGTTCTCGCTACAATGGTTTGAAGATTATTGACCATGTTAGTTATAGCCAGCACTGTATCCACGCCTAGATCCGGTCTAGCAGCATGCGAACTGATGCCTTTGACCTCTACATAAAATTGTTCAACACCTGCCATGATAGCGCCAGGTCGTAGCCCTATCTGCCCTGGCTTTAGATGAGGATTATTATGGTAGCCAAGGATAGCTGATACTCCTTGCAAGCCACCAGCTTCAATTACTTGATAGGCCCCTTGGAAATTTTCTTCCGCAGGCTGAAAAATCAATCGAATCGTTCCCTGGAGGTCGTCTTCTCGTTCTTTGAGCAATTCGGCTGCACCAAGTAAACTTGTTTGATGAAAATCATGCCCGCAGGCATGCATAGCATTGGTACTGCTCGCATAGTCTAAACCTGTTTTTTCAACAATAGGCAAGGCATCAATATCCGCTCGCAAGGCAATCACTGGCTCACCGTGACCAATTTCAGCGATCACACCTGTCTTTAAAGGATAACTAAGCGGCTCAATGCCTAATTCCTTTAAATAATTTTTGATAAATTGGCTGGTTTCATATTCATTCTCAGAAATTTCAGGATGTGCATGGATATGATGACGCACACTGACTAATTTCTCATAAAATTCTTTTGACATCACGTTACCTACCTTAATAGATCTCTTTTATATTTTTTATTAGTCTATCAATTATTTTTATCACCACTTTATATGCTACACTTGATAGATTGAAGTCAGTAATGATGTGGCTTCAGATGATAGGTAACCTTGATAATCTAGGGCAGTGAGGCGGTACAAGTACTCTTCGTTTTCTAATTCTTCATTGTTTATAAGCGATTTTATCCATGCTAACATAGGCGAAGGTCCTTTCTTAGGTCAAGACTAGAGGGCTTTAGCTGTAACGCTTAAGTCCAGTACTTTTAGAATTGTTCACATCATATCACCTTCGTTAGTTCCTGGCTAATCTATATTTATTACTGCTGGGTATTACTTTTATTTATAGCCAATTTTTTTATGCTAAAATGAGAGAACTTTGATGAGCTAGAACCAATCACATTAGAGGAGGACTTGCCATGAATCTCATGCATCTACGCTATACAGTGGCTGTGGCCGAATATGGATCACTCAACAAGGCTGCTGTGGCTCTGTATATGACCCAGCCCAATCTCTCAAATGCTATCAGTACATTAGAAAAAGAGCTGGACATTCAGCTCTTTGAACGCACTAACAGTGGGATGGTCTTAACCGAGGAAGGTCAAGACTTTCTCAAGTATGCTAAGCGCATTTTAGGAGAGGTTAAACTCCTTGAACAGCGCTACCAAAAGGATTACCTCAAAAGCTTCACAGTCTCTAGCCACCACTATGACTTTCTTTCCGATCCCTTGGCTTATGTCTCTGAAAAATACGAAGATGATTATCAGGATTTTCAGCTCATAGAGACTACTACCCGTCAAATCTTAGAGAGTGTAGCTTCTTATGAGAGTGATCTTGGCATTATCTATCTCAATGATGAAAATCGTCGTATCCTAAACCGCCATATGGCTGACTTAGGACTGGAATTTACCTCGCTTGGGGATTTTCCGACTCGTATCTTTCTCGGCAAGGACCACCCTCTAGCCAAGCAAGAAGCTATTAGCGAAGAAGACCTAGCTACCTATCCCCAAATCCGCTTTCAGCAGGAAAAGACGGGACTTCATTTTGATGAGGATCCTCTTGAGATCAACCACTATCAAAAGATTATCTATTCCAATGATCGTGGAACTGTCATGAATCTGCTTCGAGCTTCGGAAGCCTATGCCTCAGGACTGGGCATTGTCAATAGTTTTATACGTGAGCAAATCATCCTAGTCCCGCTTAGAGACAGTCCCTTGCATACCTTGGGATATGTCAGACCTAAAAAAGCTAAAAACACCGCAATAATCACTACTTTCATCAAACAAGTCCAAAAAAGTCTCAGCGAATTTAGAAACCATGAGGCTCACTAGGGTCAAAACCTTTTGTCACTAGATGTAAGAAAAACACTCCTGTTGAAATCTAATAAACTAGAACTAGGAGTGTTTTTGTTATGGTGAAAAAAGACACGTCATTCTACGATACGTTAGTGAGTTAGAAGGACGGGCCCTAGAGCAGCGGAGCCGATCTAGGGAAAGTTTAAAAATGATATAAAAAAGAAAGAACCCAACTAGTGTTGAGCTCTTTCCGGAGATTATGAAAAAGACACGTCATTCTGCGATACGTTAGTGAGCTAGAAGGATGGGCCCTAGAGCAGCGTAGTCGATCTAGGGAAAGTTTAAAAATGATATAAAAAAGAAAGAACCCAACTAGTGTTGAGCTCTTTCCGGAGATTATGAAAAAGACACGTCATTCTACGATACGCCAGTGAGTTAGAAGGACGGGCCCTAGAGCAGCGGAGCCGATCTAGGGAAAGTTTAGAACATTAATCAAAAAAGAAAGAACCCAACTAATGTTGAGCTCTTTCCGGAGATTATGAAAAAGAAAAGTTTATTTAGGATTGACTATAGTATACTCAATCTCACTTAAAATGTCCTTAATATTTTTAAGTTTTTCCAACTTTTTTACCAAATGACGACTCGATCTTTTGGTGCTCGCCACATACCATCTCCTTCTTTAACATGAAAGGTTTCAAAAAATTCATCAAAGTTAGGGACTTGGACATTGGTACGGAGTTTTCCAGGAGCATGGACATCAATAGAAATCAAGAGTTGCAAATACTCTTCACGTGCTTTCATACGCCAGATAGTGGCAAAGTTGATGAAGTAATCTTTAGCAGAAAAATCGCTGTCTCGCTTAGCCGCTTCCAGCGCTGCCGCTAGACCGCCTAGGTCAGCCACATTTTCAGAGACAGTCAATTTACCATTGACCTTACCGCCGGCAAAGTCAATGCCGTCAAATTGCTCAACAACCTTATCCGTTCGCTCTTGAAAGGCAGCGTAATCTTCCTTTGTCCACCAATTTTTGAGGCTGCCATTTTCATCAAAAGAGGCGCCATTAGTATCAAAAGCATGGGAAATTTCATGGGCAATAACT
Organism: Streptococcus sp. ALY_211; assembly: GCF_058314555.1. NCBI lineage: Bacteria > Bacillati > Bacillota > Bacilli > Lactobacillales > Streptococcaceae > Streptococcus > Streptococcus sp. ALY_211. The sequence continues at coordinate 131,034 of NZ_JBZFUN010000002.1, forward strand.
GCTCCAATACCACCGTAGTTGGCAGACGAACTCTGCTCTAAGGAGTAGAAAGGTGCCTGCAAGATAGCAGCAGGGAAGACAATTTGATTTTGCTGAGGATCATAGTAGGCATTGACCATATGCGCTGGCATATGCCACTCGCTACGATCGACAGGCTTATTCCACTGACTCCAACTGTGGGCTACAGAAATCCTGGCTAGATTTTGAGCATTCTCAACCAAAGAGAGCTTTTCATCAATAACCTTTTTGGCATAGGTTTCTGGTAATTTTTCTGGATAGCCAATATGGGGAGTGATGGCATTGAGCTTGGTGATAGCTTTATCGATCGTAGCCTGCTGGAGCCAATCATTTTGAGCCAATCGTTCCTTATAGACATCAATCATCGTCGCCACCTTAGCTTCGACATCAGCCTTGGCTTCTGGAGAAAACTTTTGACTGGCATACCAAAGCCCGATAGCCTGATTATAAGGGCCTTGGGCTAGATAGTAGGCTGCTTTTTTCTTATCCATGGGCTGAGGGGTCCCTGATAGGGCACGGTTGTAGGCACCAGCCATGATACGAATCTCATCTGTTAGATAAGAGGTATAGGCAGTGGCTGCTCCATGAAGGAGAAGGGCTTTGAGATAGGGCCAGTTAGCTTCACTATAGTAATCTTTGGCGAAATCCGTCCAAAAGCGCTCCTCAGGGACGATCACCTTGTCTGGCTGTTGACCTAAGATTTCTGTAAAGATAGCCTTGAGCGGCAGCTCAGGTGCCAAGGCTACAAAATCCTCCCAATCATAGGGGTGATAAAGCTTGACATACTCCGAAGATTCTTCACTGGAAAGAACATACTGAGCTAGCTTGGCATCCAGCTCAATGATCTTATCCAGCATATCTTTGATAGCATCTTCAGAAAAGCCAAACTTCGGAAGGAGCGCCTCTTGGGTCTGACGCCAGAGGGCTAAAAGCTCTTGACCTTTGGCATTATCAGGAGTGTAGTAGCTGGTATCTGGCAAAATAGTTGATGGTGCCTCTGCCCAGAGGACATTTGTCCTAGCATCCATGAAGTCAGGTGATACCCCAAAGGGTAAGAGATTGGCTTTGGCTTCTTTCTCTAGTCTCCCCATATCCTTGGCAAAGTCGGCAAAGGAGTCATAAGCCTGGTACTCTTCAATCAAGGGTAGCACAGGTGCTACACCTAGCTTTTCACGCTGGTCATAATCAGCCACCATACGGTGGAACTTGATAAAGTTCTCCAGAATACTATCCTGCGGCAGCTCTTGACCTGCCAGCCAGCGATCTGTCGTGTCCAACATGAGCGACTCAATAGCATCAGAAAGATCTGAAAAACCACCCGTACGAGGCTTATCGTCGGGAATAACAGCGGTCTTTTCCCATTCTCCATTGACCGCTTCAAAAAAATCATCTTGTAAACGTACCATTACGATCTCCTTTAACATTTTCTCGGTGGCTCTATTGTAACAAAAGTCAGAAATTTTATCAGTTTAGCTAATTAGAGTGGTTGGGTTTATGACATAGATTGTTTATCTAAAAATAGATTCAGGATATTAATAGATCCTAGTAATTTGTATCTTACTGATTAATCTATGCTCTTTTTTGATTTTTAAAGTCTGCGATAGTTTTTGTGACAAATACAAAGACAAACATCATCACTGTAATAACAACAGCGTATAGGTAAATATTGCTATACTTAATTCCCTTATAGTTTAATAACAGGGCTTCTTTTCGCATGAGGTAAAAGAAGACGAGGTTAAAGATCAAGGTTGTCACCAGTGTCACACCTGCATAAGCCAGAGATTGGGTGAAACGAATAAGCATAGCCTGCTTATGGGATATACCTAGGGTCGCCCATTGTTTGACTGTCTGATATTCATTGAGAGACGAGAGAATGGTTATAGATAGGATGTTGGCCAAGGCGACAATGAGGGGACCTGCTACAAAGAATAATAGAACGGCCATTGTTTCAGCCCTACCTGCCTCACTTGAGAAGTCAGAGTAAGCGACATCTGAAAAGATCATAAACTGTGAAATGAGACTGGCTGTGATCGCTATGGAGGTTGTTAAAGACTTTAAATAATCCCTATCCTGCAAGATGGTCCACTTAGATAGGACAACATTGTAAGAGGACGGCCAGCTTAATAGCCACTTGGTCAACTTGACTTGAATATAGGGTGACAACAAGTTTAACAAAATAATATGTAAGATTAAAATCAGGAGAATCGAGTCATCCAGTTTTAAAAATAATGCTTCATCAAATTTGGTTTGACTAGTCACCGGGAAAAATGGCCAAACTAATCTTAGCCAAAGAAGCAGACTAACAAGAAGACAGCTAAGTCTCACTAGTTTTGGCAGTAAGCGTTTGTGTGAATCAAAACTATCACCAAGCAAGGCATTTTTATTTAATATCCTATAGGAATGAATAAAGCCACCAAGAAAGGCAAGCGTCGCTAAGATGATAACAGTCAGTAGGAAGGCTAGACCATTAAAGGCAATGGGGATAGTCGGTAACTGTTCTTTACCGGTTAAGGTTTGCACATAACTATAGTACCAGCGTGCACAAAACAGAGAACAGATCCCACCTAGGACACTGGTTAAACCAGCTAGGATAGCCAACTGACCACTAATCAGAAAAGATAATTGGATACGGCTAGCTCCATTAACCACCCATAAGTGGTAATCCTCTTTAAAAAATTGAAGTAACAATTTAATCAAACCAGAGATTAAAAATAATAGGGTCAATCCGCCAAAGATTATTGGTCCAATAAACAAGGGTACCGGCGTACCAACTTTGCTGAATACTTGAGAGTGCTCTTCTACATTAAAAGCAACTAATAAACAGATACCAACCAATAGACTAGAAGCAAAGAATAAGGGGAAGATACTTAGCCATTGTTTCTTAGAATAATTAAATTGATAATAGATAAGTTTGAGCATAATCACATAGCCTCGCTATCGTTTACTTCAAGAGCCTGATAAAGTAGCTCCGCAGAAGGTTTTAGCAATTCTTGATCCAACCTACCATCTTTTAAAATCAGCGCTCGGTCTGTCTGGCTAGCTAACTCTATATCGTGGGTGACCATGATGACACATCTGCCTTGATTAGCTAATTCCCGTAACAGATCAAAAATAATAGTACGTGAGGAACTGTCCAAGGCACCGGTAGGTTCATCCGCAAAAACAATATGACTATCAGACAGCAAGGTTCTAGCAATCGCTACCCGTTGCTTCTCACCGCCTGATAGTGTCGATACAGGCGCCATTAGGTCGGCTTGAAAATGCATTTGGTCTAATAGAGCCTTGATCTGATCTTTATCCACTTTCTTGTGGGATAATCTAAGGGGCAGGGCAATATTTTCGAGCACTGGTAAAGCAGGAACTAGATTGTAGGACTGAAAAATAAATCCAATCTCTTCTCTGCGCAATTTGGAGAGTTGACCATTGCTCAAGGTGTAAGGATTGCGATGATTGACCTTAACCTCTCCTTGACTGGGCTCTGATAGGCTGGAAATGCAGTTGAGTAAGGTAGACTTCCCTGATCCACTGATCCCCAATATAGAGATAAACTCACCATAGTAAGCGGTGAAAGAAATATCTTTGAGGACATCAATCTTTTTATGTTGATCAATCTGAAAAGTCTTACCTAGTTGTTTGGTTTCTATAGCAATGTCTGTCATTGTGCCACCTCCTAATTTATTTATAACGTTATTTAGTAGCTTCATGATTTTTCCTATCACTGTACCATCTCAATAAGATGAATAAATTATAACAAATCTGTCTTGCTTCTATTTGTCTATGTCGTGAACGGTCGTTATTTTACCCTGAACGGTTAAACATTCAGCAATCGTTAACTTTATTAGCCAGAAGATATATCTTTAAACTGCTTTAACTTTTTCTATCATTCCTCAACCTTTACTAAGCTCTTGTCTCACTCTTAGTATTTTTCGACTTTCTGAGCCTTCCTTGCTATTAAGAATATACTGTAAGCTGTTAGGGCTAAAAGCCCTAACATCAAGTAAGGTACTGAAATTTGGTGCATATCACCGACTGATAAAAGCCCATAAACACCATTAAAGGTAATAGGAATACGGTTAACAGCAGCATGAAATAGGGCGCAGATGAGGACAGACCCTCCCGCTCGACGTAAGGATGCCAGCCATAATGCCAGAAAGAGCACACTGATAAAAAATACTAAGAAGGAATTTTGACCTCTATCCAACCACCACAAGGGCAGATGCCAAATCGTCCAAACCACAGCTACCAAGAATGTTGCTAAGGGAACATTTGTGACCTTTTCCAGCTCCGGCTGCAAGAAGCCACGCCACCCCGGCTCTTCATTGCCTCCGCCAATCAAGGTGATAATAACGATATTGATCACCCAATCAATCGGTAACAACTATAAAGGGGCATGACCGACAGGGTCACCGCCTGTTATCAAAACTGAGCTTAAGATCAGTAGGCCAATAAAGGGGAACAAAAGTTTCCAAGAGGTTTTCGTTCCTGAAAATAGAAAATGCGGAAGATCCCTCCATGTCAGATTAAGAGCCGCTTTGGCTCCTAAAAAGGGGCCGAAACTAGCTAAGGTCATCAAAGGCATAAGTATATAGCCGCTATCATAACCTAATTTCTTAAGGACAATAGCTAGCCCCAAAAATCCCCAAGTCCAGGCAAATGTCCAAATTAAGTAGGTTGTAACTCGATGTTTCATAAGACACCTCCTAGCAGTAGGCAAAAGGGCATTAATGCAATTCAGTCACGTCGCTCTCAGATTTGTTACTGATTATTTATATATAACTTTTTTATATATAAAATATACTGCTATTATTTGGAGATGTCAACCCAAATATATAAACTATTTATCTATTTGGATGGTTTACTCCAGCCAACAAATAAAAAAGAATCGTTCCTGTCTTGAAACTATTCTTTTTACCTTTAAGAAAAACTTATCTCTAAAGGTAGAAGACCTTTCATAAAGCAAGTGCTCTACACCTCACCATCTTCAAAGATATCTGGTTGACTGGATTTTTTGAGGTCATGCTTGAGGCGCTGAATCTTGATGATTTGACTCAAAACGAGAAGTGAGGTTAAACCACACAGGATCCAAATGGGTGATCGTGGTGGTAGATTCCATAAAGAGTATATTAGACCCAGAATAAACATCATTAATACTGACAAAATTTCATTTAAAAATCTTCGTTTTGAAGCGCTATCTGAGTAAAGTTTGAAATCAGGGTCCGTATGTCGGAAATAGCCCCAATTATTAAATTTCAAGATACAGTCTGCCCCCGTCTCCTGAACAAGCTCAATGTAGTCCGCCACTTCTTTTTTACTCTTGCGGCCAAAGTAATCCAGACGATAAGTATACTGAGAGGGCTGACAAGGCTCAAAGATATAGCTATATACACCCTTGTGCTTTACAAAAGCCCAACCTTGCGCACTCATGTCATTGAGCCAGTCTTCTTCTTTTTGAAAATCACCAAATCCAAAAAATTTCCACTTCGTTATTTTTCTCTTCATCTTTCATCTCCTATTTGTTCAAATGCTTATGGCCATTATCGACCAGTTCTTCCAAACGTCTGATTTCTGCTTCTAGGGCTTTTTTACCTCGTTCAGTAATCAAATACTCTTTTTTCTTGCGTTCTTTGATTTCTTCTGACACGAGGACGATCCAGCCCTTTTTTTGCAGATTGGTTAGTGCCCCATAGAGCGTGCCAGCTGCCAGCTTGATGCGACCTTTGGACAGTTCCTCTACGTCCTGCATGATCCCATAGCCATGCTTTGGCTCAAGTAGGACTAACAAGATATAGTAAACGGCTTCTGTTAATGCTTGTATTCTCATATTTCCTCCTTATATCGCCGTGCGATATATCGATTTGTGAAATAAATATATCACGCTACGATATATCTGTCAAGGATATATTTGAAAAATAATAAAAAGTGCTCTGATTAGTCAGAACACTTTTCGTATATGATTTTCTAGCTTCATTAGAAGTTTACTTCATCTGGTTTTGGTGCTTCTCCTGCTTGACCTTCGAGGGCGTCGATCACTGCCATATCGTCAGCTGTTAATTCAAAGTCGAAGACTTGGAAGTTTTCAACGATACGATCTTCATGGACTGATTTTGGCAGCGGTAAGAAGCCTTTTTGCAGGCTCCAGCGAAGAACGACTTGGGCAACGGTTTTATTATATTTGGCTGCTAGTTCTTTGAGGGAGTCAATGCTAAAGATTTTCCCAGTTCCAAGTGGGCTGTAAGCTTCACTGAGAATGTCATGGGCATTATTGTAAGCGACTAACTCCTTTTGTTGAACACTTGGGCTGAGGTAGATTTGGTTGATAACAGGCTTGATTTTAGCTGTTTCAAGCAGAGCATCCAAGTGGTGCTGTAAGAAGTTAGAAACACCAATAGCTTTGATTTTACCAGCTTCTACAGCTTCTTCCATGGCACGCCATGCACCAGCATTAGCTTCTTTCCAGTTATCACGGAAGGCTTTTGGATTTGGCCAGTGGATTAGGTAGAGATCCAAATAATCGCAGTCCAGCTTAGCGATAGACTCATCGATTGCAGCCTTGGCAGCTTCGTATGAGTGGTTGCTATTCCACAATTTAGTTGTAATGAAAAGCTCTTCACGAGGCACTCCAGCAGCTTTAATACCACGGCCGACAGATTCTTCATTACCATAGATGGCAGCTGTATCGATGTGACGGTAACCAGTTTCAATAGCTGCTTTTACAGAAGCTTCAGCTACATCACCATCTGGAGTTTGCCAAGTCCCAAATCCAAGAGCAGGAATTTCTTGACCATTTGATAAGGTATAATTAAACATTTATCTCTTCTCCTTTGTTGATAAGATATCAAGCCCATTAGAGGCCTGATGACCCTAATAGTATATCACTTAGAGTGAACTCCAAGGCAAGGAAAAGATATTCGCTAAATATACTCTTTCACTTACAATAGGGACTCTATGCTATTCATGTAAAAAAAGCTGGGTAGGCCCAACTTTTTAAGCGACTTTCATTCTTTTCCTAAGGTTTATTCTTTCGCTAGGATCGCTAGCGTTTGATAAGGTTTAAGGGTGATAGTCTCTCCTAAAACATCACCATCGTAATTGCTGATTAGTACTTGTCCTTGCTGATATCGGCTAGTAAGTTCTAGGTCAATGTCTTTGCCATAGAAGTTATTGAGAACCAAGAGGTGCTCGCCATTATACTGACGTTCAAAGGCATAAACTTGCTGACTGTCCTGATAAGCAGGGGAGTAAGCTCCTTCAGCAATCAGTGGCATGGCCTTGCGCAGATGGATCAGCTTTTTGTAGAAGGGGTAGATCTTGCCAGACTTTTCTTTCTCCACATTAATATCCGGATAGGATCTACCGGCCCTTAACCAGGGGGTCCCAGTGCTAAAGCCAGCGTTAGCTGAACTATCCCATTGCATGGGAATGCGGGCATTATCTCTGGACTTGGCCTTGATGATCGCCAAGGCTTCATCTGGTGTTTTACCATCATCCAGCATGATTTGATAGGCATTCAGACTCTCCACATCCACATAATCTGCCATGCTATCATAGTCAGGATCGAGCATACCGATTTCTTCGCCCATGTAGATATAAGGGGTTCCACGTGATAGGTGGATACTGGCTGCCAGCATGGTTGCTCCCTCATTGCGAAAGTTTTTGGTGTCAATAAAACGATTGAGAGCACGGGGTTGATCGTGATTATTCCAGAAGAGAGCACTCCAGCCATTACCTTTACTCATGGCTTCTCCCCAGGTATGAAAGAGCCTTTTTAGTTCTTCAAAATCAAATGGGGTGATCGTCCATTTCTGCCCGTCTTGGTAATCTACCTTGAGATGGTGAAAGTTAAAGGCCATAGAGAGTTCATGACGCTCCTCAGCTGAGTAGAGGATACAGCTGTCAATCGTGGTCGAACTCATCTCTCCCACTGTCATAATCGTATCATCCTGACCAAAGCTGGCTTCATTCATCATGCGGAGGTAATCGTGGACAATAGGCTTATCCGTATAGGCTGGCTTGCCATCATCTACTGGACAATCCACTAAGATCTCATCCTTACCAATAAGGTTGATGACATCAAAACGAAAGCCCTTAACCCCTTTGTCCCGCCAGAAATTAACAATCTTGAAAATCTCCTTGCGAACATTGGGATTGCGCCAGTTGAGATCAGCCTGACTTTCATCAAAGAGATGGAGGTAATACTTCCCAGTATCGCCAAAGGGAGCCCAGGCAGAACCACCAAACTTGGACTGCCAGTCTGTCGGCTGATCACGAATGATGAAAAAGTCCTGATAATAGGGATCCCCAGCTAAGGCTTTTTGAAACCATTCGTGCTCTGTAGAGCAATGGTTAAACACCATATCCAACATGAAATCAATATGGTAACTCTTAGCTTTTGCAACCATCTCTTCAAAGTCTGCCATAGTCCCAAAATCTGGATTGATAGCTGTGTAATCGGACACATCATAGCCATTATCATGCTGGGGACTAGGGTAGAAAGGATTGAGCCAAATCATATCTATACCTAGATCAGCTAGATAAGGGAGTTTTTCGATCACCCCACGCAAATCACCAAAACCATCACCTGTCGTATCTTTAAAAGACTTGGGATAGATTTGATAGACCACTTTTCTTTTATCAAATGTCATGTCTTCCCCTTTTATCACAGAAAAAGATTAAGACAGGTGTCTCATCTCTTCTGTGTACAAAATAATTTTTAACTACTATTCATTTATGACTGTAAACTGTCAAACCATGTAATGATTGGTCAGATATAGTCACCAAGCAAAGCACTTAGATAACGAGCCTCTGCTGTATCTTAATAATTGCGACACTTCGAACCTACGGTCGATCATACCGAAGGTTCTAAGTTAGTAATTGGCATAGCAAACTACCATAGTAGTTTGTGTAGTAGAACAAGACCTAAGGTCTTAGCGATACTTTGTCAATTGAACTCGCCTACGTTCCTGTGGAATTAGATAAATGTCGCTAGATTCTCAGTGAATAGTCACTCCATTTCCTAAATTCCTAATCGCTTTTTGCGTCCTTGCGACACTCCGTTTGGTTAGTCGATTTTACTAACCAAACGGAGTTAGTGGAAGAGGTAGCCAATTCACCCTAGTGATTGGCGTTTGTTATCAAGTGTAAAGCACTTAGATAACAAGCCTCTGCTGTATCTTATAGTTTACTTGCTGTTAGGAGGGCGTCACCACGTTGGACAGCATGCGGTAGACTACCTAAGGCATCTGTTTGGAAATCATTTTGGTTGGTCACAATAACCGGCGTAGAGACTGGATAGCCAGCGGCTTTGATGGTTTCAATATCAAAGCTGATGAGTTTATCGCCTGCTTTGACTTGATCTCCTTGGTTAACATGAGCAGTGAAACCTTGACCATCGAGATTAACCGTATCCATACCGATGTGCATGAGCATTTCAAGGCCTTGATCCGTCACGAGGCCGACCGCATGCTTGGTTGGAAACAGAACTGAAACTGTCGCATCTACAGGCGCAATAAGCTCTCCCTCACTAGGTTCGATCATAACTCCTTGACCCATGACACCTTGAGCAAAGACTGGATCTGGAGATTGACTGAGTTCTTTGACCTCTCCTTGAAGAGGACTTTGGATATGGATCAGCGTCCCTGGCTCAACTTCTGTTGCTGCCTTGGCTTCTACAACGGCATCTACTTGAGGAGCTTTGACAGTGGCATCTTCGGTCTTGGTAAAGAGACCTACTTGACGAAAGACTACTGTCAAGATAAAAGGTACGATAACCGCAATCGCCATCAGAAGGGCAAAAATAGGAATGTATTTAGCTTGGATGGATAAGATTCCTGGAAGACCACCGATACCAATGGCGTTGGCTGTCACATTAAAGGTCGTACTGAGAAGGCCAGCTAGTGCTGAACCAATCATACCAGCGATGAAAGGATAGATATATTTCAAATTGACCCCAAAGAGAGCGGGTTCGGTAACCCCTAGATAGGCTGAGATAGCAGCAGGTAGAGAGATCTGTGCTTCACGCTCATCGTGGCGATTCATCCAGTAGTAGGAAAGAACAGCTGAACCTTGGGCGATATTGGACAGGGCAATCATTGGCCAAAGGGCTGTCCCTCCATTATCCGCAACCAGCTGGGTATCAATAGCGTTGGTCATGTGATGGAGACCAGTGATCACTAAAGGTGCATAAAGAGCTCCAAAGATAGCTCCAAAAAGCCATTTAACTGGTCCTGTCAAACCAGCCAGAACGACAAAGGAAATCCCTCTACCGATGGTCCAACCGATTGGACCCAAAATTGTATGAGCTAAAATCAAGGCTGGCATTAGGGATAAGAAAGGGACAAAAATCATAGAAACAACTTCTGGGATATGTTTACGCCAGAAGCGTTCTAGATAGGCTAGGGATAGACCTGCTAAGAGGGCAGGTAAAACCTGAGCTTGATAGCCAACTTTCTCAACAGTAAAGAAACCGAAGTCCCAAGTCCATTTAGAAGCAATCTCAGCAGCTGGTGTTGACGCAAAGTTGTAAGCGTTGAGCAATTGGTTAGGTGAAATCAAACAGATCCCCAAGACAATTCCCAAAATTTGGCTGGTCCCCATCTTGCGGCTGACCGACCAAGTAATTCCTACTGGTAGGTATTGAAAGATCGCTTCACCCGGCAGCCAGAGGAAATCATTGATTCCATTCCAGAAGGTAGAAACTTCTATAATACTTTTACCATCAAGGGCTGACCAATGAACCCCTTCTAAGATATTGCGGAATCCTAGGATCAAACCACCAACGATAATGGCAGGCAAAATTGGTGTGAAGATCTCTGCCAGCATGGCAAAGGCACGTTGAAGGGGATTTTGATTCTTTTGGGCAGCTGATTTGGCAGCTTCCTTAGAGACACCTTCAATACCTGAGACTGCTGTGAAATCGTTGTAAAAAATAGGGACATCATTTCCGATAATAGCTTGGAACTGACCAGCATTGGTAAAGGTCCCCTTGACAGCAGGGATAGCCTCTAAACGCTTGACATCTGCCTTGCTTTCATCGTTTAAAACAAAACGCATACGGGTTGCGCAGTGTGTAACTGCAGCAATGTTGTCCTTGCCCCCGACTGCTTCTAGCATCTCGCGGGCATCTTGTTCAAATTTTCCCATGATAACTCCTTTAATCTATCAAGAAGATGGTTGTCCATCATTCTCCGAGAGGAAATAGAGAAACACAAGATTGGGCGCCTTCTTATGTTTGCGCTTTCATTTTATCCTAAGGCTATCCCTATTGACAATAAGATTCGCTAAAAAAAAGTCAGTTTTTACAGTATTTTTATCACTTGTATGGTAAAATACCTACAAGTTGTAGAGAAGGTGGACCCTTATGAAAAAATATCAAGCTATTTACAAGGAAATCGAGGCTCAGATCAACCGAGGAGTCTATCCAGTCAATGGCTATCTGCCTAGCGAAAGCCATCTAGCACAATCTTATCAGGTCAGTCGTGATACTGTTAGAAAAGCCTTGAATCTTTTGGAGCAGGCAGGTCTGATTATAAAGAAGCAAGGACGTCCCAGCCAAGTCTTGGGGCAAGAACACTTCAATTTCCCTGTCTCTCATCTGACCAGCTATCAGGAGTTGGTCCACTCACTCGGAATCCTCTCTCAAACTAGGGTCATTGGATTGGATCGCCTAATCATCGATAAAGGTCTTCACGAGGTTACAGGCCTTCCTACTGGTAGGCAGGTCTGGCGTGTGATGCGCCAGAGACGAGTTGATGGTATTGCTTCTGTCTTAGATATCGACTATCTTCTAACCGATTATGTCCACCAGATGACTGCTGATATTGCTCAAAAGTCTATTTATCATTACCTAGAAGAAGATCTTCATCTGGATATTGCTTATGCGGAAAAAGAAATTACTATTGTCCCTTTGACTGATCGCGATAAAATTTGGCTGGATATTCGTAATGAGCACCATGTTGTGTCTGTCCAGTCTAGGGTCTACCTGGCAGATGGGCAACAGTTTCAATTTACCGAAAGCCGACATCTACTTGAAAAATTCCACTTTGTCGACTATGCCCAAAGAAAAAAAGATTAAGCCATCGCTTCTGCCAATACTACAAAAACCTGCCTAGGTCTATTACCTAGGCAGGTTTTATATTTTAATTGACAGCTGGGTTGACATAAATGACTTCCCCAGTATATGGAGCAAATTGGTAAACTTTACCATCAATTGTCAGATACTGATCCTTGACTTGGACACCGTCCTTATCAAAATAGTAAGTCTTGCCATCAAGCTCTAAAAAGCCAGTCACTGGTGAGCCATTATCCTTATCTAGATAATTCCATGTGCTGCCGCCATCAGGAGAGATAAAGGCTCCTTTGACTTGAGAGCCATCGGCATTAAAGTAGACTTTTTGACCATCAATAAATTGCCAGCCAGTCAGATCTTTACCTTGGGCATCTGTATGGAACCATTGGTCCCCTTTGGCATACCAGTAGCCTGGTGTCTGCGCTGAAATCTCACGAACTTCACCGGAGTTGCTATCAGCTATGTAGGTCTTACCATCTAGCGTAAAGGTTTCACCCTTGAGCTGAACACCATTATCTCGGAAATAGTAGGTCTTGCCGTTGATGGTTTGAAGACCTGTCACCATACGGCCGTTTTCACCAAAGTAATACCAGCCTCTTGGCGCTTTTTGGACAGCTCCCCAGTAAGAAATACCGTAGCCATACTGGTCTGTATCTCCTAGATAGGCAAAATCGTTAACTACCTTTTTCCCATCATTCTTACGGAAGTAGTACTTGTGATCTTTAGTGCTATAGAGGAGATTGGTCCGAAGGGAAGGTAAACTCTTACCGATGGCATAGCCCATGTACTTGGTCTCATCGATGCTGATTTGGCCCTCTTTCATCACATTTCCATCTGCATCTAGATCGACACTTGATGAGTAAGGATTGTATTGCAAGCTAACTGCTGAACCGTCGCTATTCACTTCGGTAAAGATACCGATAGCCTTGGTACTAGTCATTAGCTCTCCATTGTGATAAGCGTAATAAGAGGTTTTTGACTTGCCATCAATCGTTTCTTGAACTCTGACTCCCTTAGCCTGACGGCCATCATCGTAGAAGAAGTAGGTGTTACCATCAATGACTTGGCGTCCTGTAAGAGGTTGACCGGTTTCTGGATTGAGATAGTACCAGTCTTCTCCATTTGGTGTTACAAAACCTTGAGTAGCCTCTTTACCATTAATATCTCGGTAGGTTACTGAGTCGCTGGCTAAAGTCAACTCTCCTGTTTCACTGTTGATCGTGTAGGCTTTACCATTTCTAACAAGTGGAGCATTGGTTTGCTTTAGGATTGTCCCGTAGGCATCACCATAGTATAGTTTGCCATCTACCTCAAATAAGCCGTAGCTAACTTCTCCAGTTTGTTCGTTGACATATTTCGTATTAGTGGAGTAGTCTCTTTCTTTAACAAATTGTCCCTTGACTTGGGCACCTGTTTTATCAAAGAAGTACCACTTGTTATCCACTGAGGCCCAGTTTGTAATGCGTTCATTACGGTCGTTGATGAAATAAGTCTTGTTATCTGCAGTCTTCCATCCTTGTGTTTGATCAAGGTTTGCTGTTTGGAAGGTTGCAAAATTACCCGATTTATTGATAGGGGCATTATTTACCAAGTCAGCATCTGTGCTGGTACTTGCTGGGGTTGCTTTATTTTCTTGTACAGGGGTAGGGGTTTGGAGCGCAGCCGAATTTTCAGCAAGCTGATCAGCTGGAGCTTCTGATTGCGCTGTCTCTGTCACCTCTTGCTCCTCTTTTGGAGCAGCAAGTTCACTAGTAGCCGTTTCAGTCGTCGCTGGAGCTTCAACCGATTGGTTGGCAGCAGTCTGCTCTGACACTGTGCTTTTAGCTGCTTGTGCCGTTTCAACAGAGTCTGCTGGAAGCGTCTCTGCCACTTCATCAGCCTGTACTAGAGCACTAGATAGGCTCAAGCCAAGAGTCGTTACACCGAGAGCTACCCAATGTTTTTTGACTTTGTGCAAGGTTGTGCGTGTTTTCTTTTCCATAGAAAAACCTTCCTAAATTTTAAGAATTGTATAAAACTATACTCAATTAGTTTATCATAACCTTATAGCTGATACCACTATCTATTGCCATCTTTAATTAAATTCGACTGATTTTGTTGCAACAATGTTATTGTTTTGAAATATTAAAGCAAAAATAAAGGCCCTATAACTTCTTAGGTGAGTAATAGTCTCACTGGAAATTATAGAACCTTTTAGTTAGCTTCGAGTGAAGGGATGATCATAAGCACTAGCATCTTGCCCAATAGCAATCATATCTGTATCTGAAACTCCCCCTGTATTTGGGTTGGTAGCACCAGCTGGAATCACAATAAAGGTTGCACCACCAATTTGATTGGGATTGTAGATCCCTGCATAATAAACACCATCATACACACCTTGAGACTGCAGACCATAGACTGTATCTGATGATGACGCATAGGTCACCTGACCATCTGCTGTAATAGTAATGCTTTCCCCTTGATTATTAGTCCAGGTTCCAGCAATACTGCTGTAATCAGTCCCTAGGGCATTAGGATCAATACTCGATGAGGCCTTTGAGCCTTGTGTACTGCCTTTTTTGTCATTTTGTGAAGCAGAGGATTGTGAGGATCCTTGATTAGCAGAAGATTGTGAGCTAGATTGACTATTTTGCGTATCTTGAGCCACCTCTTCTTGCTTAGATTGACTTGTACTGGTTTCGTTTTTACTTGATTGAGAGGTAGATTTTTTGGTCGTTTGCTCAATTTTATCGGGAGCCTTGCTGGACTCTGCCTGCTTGGTATTTTTCACATATACCAACAACAAGACCAATAACACAGCAAGGACAAGTCCTATAATTGTATAATTTTTCTTTCTCATGATTCTTTCCTCCTTTATTTCTTAACTTGATTATACATTATGTGATTGTAATAAACAAGTATTATTTGTAATGTTTTTTAAATAATTCTATAAATTTTTACACCTAGAATTATACAAGACTAGGTTTCCCTTCCATGTCCTTTCTGGACATGAAAAAAGAGAGAACTGGTTGGGTTCTCTCTAATCTATATGCCTTTCCAGCCTCTAGTGGGCAGTTGGTAAGAAATAAAAAAATGCTGAACTCTGCAAAGAATTCAAGCATTTTTTACTGTAAATGTTCATCACTAATGATCGTGTCCTAATCAACTTAACGATGTAGGAAATAGAAGCCTGTTCCTGCAAGGAGCAATGTTACTGCTACAGTCAAGCTAGTCCAAAAGATGAGATTTGTAAATTGTTTGGTGTGACTATCTTTTTGTTCTACTCGCTCAATATTTTGGACTTCTGAAGCAGTGCCATGACTGCTTTCAACCATTGAAGAACCAACGGGTTGATCTTCATCAGCTTCTGCTGGAAGAGTTGGTTGACTAGCTGTTAGCGGTTTTTTTTCTGCTTCTTGCGTATCGGAGTCTTCAGTTGTTGGACTATCACCATCGCTATTCTCACGACCTGCCTTTGGTGTTTCTCCTGGGCCATCTTGAATACCTGATGATAAGTCTTTAATAGGATCTGTTAAGGCACTATTTTCAGTGTCTTCGGCAGAATTTGGTAGGGGCAATGTCTCACTCCCTGTACCAGGAATAACATTTGGATTCGGTAGGTCTGGATTTTGTCCTTGTTGATCCGAATTTGGTACTGGCGCTTGATCCGTTGTTTGTCCTTCTGGAGTCGTAGAATCTTGCGCTGGTTTATCTTCAGTTGGTTGATCTTCTGAAGGAGTTTCTGGAGTGGTTTGTTCTGTTCCCGCTGCGTTATCAGAAGGATTGGCAGGAGTTGATCCCTCAACTGTTGGATCTGATTGTCCTCCTTCATTGGCCTTTGGAGTTTCGTCTTTTGGTGTTTGCTCTGCTGGCACTTCACCACTCGGTTGATCCGTAGATGGTGCAGGAGTATCAGTTGTGGGAGTAGTAGGTTCTTGCGTTGGTGTTTCTGATGGAAGAGGAACTGCATTTCCTGCTTCCTCACCAGCTGGAGTTGATCCTACTGCAGGAAGGTCTGATGCTGGCACAGACGGTTCGTTATTATCGGTAGGGGTATCTACAGATGGAGTTCCTTCGCCTGCTGCCGGAGTTTCTGATGCAGGATCCCCCGCTGCATCTGTTTCTTGTGTTGCTGGAGTGGTAACTTCTGAACCTGCTTCCGTTTGCGCTGGTTCTTGCTCTGCTGAAGGGGTAGCTTGGGAAGCTGGTGCTTCGGTGTTGTCTACCGGTGCTTCAACGGCTGGCATTTCTGATGTAGGTTCTGCTTGGGATTCTTCTGAGGATGGATTTGGGGTACCAAGAGTTTCCTCAACTTCTGGTGTTGTTACAGTGGATTCGCTTGTTGATCCTTCTTCAGGAGTTGTCGCTTGCGAACCTGATTCAGTTTGTACTGGTTGTTCTGTTGATGGGGTAGCTTGGGAAGCTGGCGCTTCGGTGTTGTCTACCGGTGTTTCAATAGATGGTGTTTCTGACGAAGTATTTGATTCAGGTGATGCTTCCTCAACGGCTGGGACTTGTTCCCCTGTTGTTCCTTCTTCTGGGATCGTTGGGGATACAACTTCTGAATTTGGTTCAGCTTGTCCTGATTGGTCTGCTGCAGGAGTTTCAGACGTTTGATCACCTGTTGCATCTGTTTCTTGTCCTGCTGGACTGGTAACTTCTGTGCCTGTCTCAGTTTGTGCTGGTTGCTCAGTTGATGGGGCTGTTTCCTCAGCAACTGGATTTTCTGCTACCGGCTCAGTTTGACTTACTTCTGATGTTGGGTTTTGTTCAGCTGGTGCTGGGGATTCTGTTGTAGATGTCTCCTCAGTCGCTGGAACTGTCGTTAGGGCAGGCTTAGCGATGACAAGGCCTGTTTTTTCCGTATTGTTTGTTAAATTAACCCCTGAAACGGCTGACATGTCAGGATAGTCTGTCGTGTTGGTGTTAATCATACGGTTATTGTAGACATTGATGTTGTACAAAGGTGCCTTATCAGCAAAGAAGTCCATGGACGGTTTTTGATTTCCGTAGATATCAAATGTTGTCCCTGTATTTAAAAGATAATTATCATGGATATTGATTCCCTTGCCATCCTTGTTGGCAGAAAAATCATAGCCTGGGAAAGTTGTATTAACACGGATTCCTGATCCGAGGTAAAAGTCTTTAATAAGGTTGTTTTTGACTTCGTGGTCTTTACCACCAAAGAAGCCTATACCAGCTGCGCGCCATCCAAGCTCGACAGTGTTGTCAGTAAAGGTGTTATTTTCCGCTATGCTAGCATCACCGTTTTGACTTGCCCATGAAGCCAAACCATCGTCTCCGTTACCACGGATACTAGAATTTCTAACGATGGAGTTTTTAGTTCCTTGGGCAAAGTTGACACCGTCGGCAAAGTTGTTACGTAGGCGTACATTGTAAACTTCGAGGTTGTCAGTAGATTTTCGATGTTCAGATGTATAATCTCCCATCCAGATCCCAACTTCAAAGTGCTCTGCCCAAACATCATGGATTTTTGAGCCAAAGCCTGCTGCACCTGCAAAGGCTTTATAGTTAGCTTTTTCTTCGAAGCGATCTGTCAGATTTGAATCCATGTAAACGTCACTAAATTCGACATTATTGACATTAGGATCGAACTCAAATCCTCCGCCACCGATTTCATTTTTGGTGAAGTGAAGGTTAGTGTACCACATACCCGCACCTGAAATCTTGACGTTAGGATATCTTAACATCACTTTGCGGTCCAAGTTGAAAGTCCCCTGAGGGATGTAAACCACACGGTTTTCATTGCGATTATTCGCTTCTGCGAGGGCAGCCTCAAAGGCAGTAGAGTAGTCATCCCCATGTTCAGGTCTATGGAAGTCTTGAATATTGAGGGCATTCTCAGGTTGCGCTTTAGGTCCATCAACCTGCTCTAACTCAAGGAAGTCCAGGCCAATCACGTTGTTACGGCGGTTGACGATTGTGACAACATCACCCTTCTGAAGGGTTACCCCATCTAAGAGAAAGTGAGTTTCATCAAAACGAAAACGTGTCTTGATAGCCTGAGTTCCTGGGGACATAAATTGATAGTCCGGTTCAGTTTGAACGCCTGCTTGAGCAGCTTCTGCACTGTTGTAAGCTTGATTTCCAGCGATGTATTGCCATGATGATTCGGATGACAACTGTGTATTTTTGACGGTTTGTCCATTAACAAGCACATCCACATTACCAGTTTGACCATCTGGTACGCTATAGCGCATAGTTACTCCGTTAGCAGGTGCTTGAACGGTGAAGGAAACCGCTGAACCATCAGTTGGCAACTCCACATACTTATGCTCTGATGAGAAGGCAGCTGTTTCGTTAGGATCTAAACTGTCTTTAACTTCTGCACCGTTTTCAAGCTGGGCAGCATCTGCTTCATAACGTGTATAAGGCATATTTGTCGCACCATACTGCGATGGATCCGCATCGGGATCTACTGGTGTCGATGTTTCTACCTGATTTTCTGTCTGAGCTGGTGCCACTTGTGTTTCGTCAGCCGGCATTGACTCTTGGGGCTGACTTTCTGACACATTGCTAGCAATTGTAGACGTATCCGTCACTTCATCTGCATTAACCTTGATATTCAAAGTGGTTACAGCTGAAAGTCCCAAAAGGACTGCTAGCATTCTCTTGCCTTTCTTCGAAATCATAAATCCTCTTTCCTTGTTTGCCAATTTTTTAGAAATCGGCTTAATAAAGACTAAATTCATCCCTAATAACTAAGCAATTCTTCAATTAAGATCAGCTCTTTGGTATTACTGCTTATCCATTTTTACGTTTAGCGAAGGCTCCAATAATACCAGCTGTAACAAGTCCAATAGCAGAAGCAGCGCCTGCAAGGATCAACAGTGGGGACTTAAGAGCTGTCGCACCAGCTGACTCTACAGTTTTAACGTCTTTCTCTTTGTGAGCACTTGCTTTAGGCTCAGTTTTAGACTGCGCTTGTTCTGGAATAGACACTTGATCTTCTTCGTGGACTGATCTTTTGACAGCTTTACGCTTAGTTGCTTTTTTAGCGTTCACGTTATTAGTAGTAGAAGCAGATTTAGCTTCTGACTTAGCTGACATTGCTGGCAGTTCAACAACAATGGATTTTATCTCTACTACTTGATCCCCCGCATTAGTAGCTTGGTAGGCTTGGGCAATAGATGATAGTGTTGCTGCCATTGCTTGTGTTTGCTCTACAAGAGCAGTTAAGGGGCTTGCTTGTTTTTGAGCCTTATCATCGTTTGATGCTTTATTTGGCTTAGTCTCAGGAACTGTTGCATTTTCAACTGTGTCCGTTGCCTCTAGCTCTGGAGTTGATGCTTGCTCCTGGTTATCTGTTGCTTTTTCAATTTCAGATACCTCTGGTTTAGCAGGTGTCTGATCTTGAGCTGGTTCTTCAACAGCTGGAACAGCAGATGAAGAGTCTTCAGTTGTTACAGGTTGATCAGTTACTATTTCTGGCACTTCAGGTCTTGTTGCTTCTGAACCTGTCTCAGTTTGGGTTGCTTGATCTGGAGCTGCTGGAGCTTGATCTACCGCTGGGGTTGTTGCTTCTGGTGAGACTTCATCTGTGGCTGGAGTTTGTGCTCCTTCAGCAGATGGGGTAGTATCAGGAGTCGTCGCTTCGTCTGAAGCAGCTTCTGCTGGTACTTCAGGTCTTGTTGCTTCTGAACCTGTCTCAGTTTGGGTTGCTTGATCTGGAGCTGCTGGAGCTTGATCTACCGCTGGGGTTGTTGCTTCTGGTGAGACTTCATCTGCAGCTGGAGTTTGTGCCCCTTCAGCAGATGGGGTAGTATCAGGAGTCGTCGCTTCGTCTGAAGCAGCTTCTGCTGGTACTTCAGGCGTTGTTGCTTCTGAACCTGTCTCAGTTTGAGCTGATTGATCTGGAGCTGCTGGAGCTTGATCTACCGCTGGGGTTGTTGCCTCTGGCGTTACAGGAGAAACAGCTTCTGAATCTTGCTCAGCTGGTGCTGTTTGATCAGCGGATGGTGCTGTTTCAGTAACAGGTGCCTGGGGCTCGTCTTTAGTCACTTCCACAACTGGAGCTTCAGTTTGTGTACTTTCAGCATTTGAAATGTAGATAACATTCCATAATGTCAATTCTGGGACAGTGATAGAAAGAACAAGATTGCCATTTTCATCTGTCTCTACTGTTGCTGCAACTTTTTGCATCCTTGATTTTGACCAGTCATCTGGAGAAACCACGTAAGTTTGATTAGCCATACGTTGAGCTTCAGCCATGCTGCTAACATCAGTCAAGGTATATTTAACCGTAAGATCTTTTTGAGCATCCGGTGTTTTATTAGCTTCTGTACCATCCTCATTTTTCCAATCAGAATTGATACCCATCAGGTTAAGCATTTGAACGGTACGGAAATTATTTCCTTTTTTACCGTAAGTCCAAACTTGATGACCGTTAATACCGATGTCATCAGTGGAAAGAACGTTACCACTAGCATCATAAGTGTCAACAGTAGCTTCGTCGTTTTCAACACCATCACGCAGGATATTTTCATAAGCAGTGATAAACTGCTGATAGTCATTATTTTTGCGACTCAAGCGGTCTGAAACCTTGAGGCTTTGAGTAGGGTAATAGGCTGTTTCGAGGACTCCTACACCATCAGCATTGCGGTTGTTAGCAACCGCTGCCAGTGACATGTGATAACCTCCTGCAGCAGCGATTGAAGCAGTTGTTAAAAGGACAGCATCATCTTGGAAGAACCCTTTTGTTGGATCAGTTTTACCAGCTTCCACATCACGAGCGGAACCGTTGATAGGCACATTGATATCATTACCGTTATCATCTTTGCTCTTTTCGTATTTTGGCTCTTCCATGTAAGCTCCGATAATAGCAGATTTACCAGTTGCTTTACGGATTTGATCCACACGGGCTTTGAGATCGCCATATTCTGTTTGACTGCGTTTGTTTTCGTTTGTACTTAGAGCAGAGCCTCCAAAAGGCCATAACTCATTGTAGATAACATCTTGATTACCGTCTTTTAAGCGGTCAATT
This sequence comes from Streptococcus sp. ALY_211, assembly GCF_058314555.1. NCBI lineage: Bacteria > Bacillati > Bacillota > Bacilli > Lactobacillales > Streptococcaceae > Streptococcus > Streptococcus sp. ALY_211. The sequence goes on from NZ_JBZFUN010000002.1 coordinate 152,099, forward strand.
TGTTCACCGTTAACATCGTTAAGGGTCAGGTAGAAGTCTTTTCCTTCATGACCAGATGCTTTATATTTGTCATTAATGATGCCACGTACGGCATTTAAGAATTCTGCATAACCTTCTGTCAGCCAGAATTGATCGGCTTCATTGGTGCTGCCTCTATGAGAAGCATCTGTTACAAGGTTATCACCGATTGTATCTCCTTGCCAGCCATCAAAGTTACCATTGATCATCGCCTCAGCCATAGCATTAGCAATGAAAGCTTGCCACTCAGGAGATTTGGGGTTGTAGTAGTTTTGAAGTGGTGTGCCATCAATGATGTACTGCATCACTTCACCAATCTTGCCGTAACCGTGCTCCTCACCATTTTGAGTATTGTAGACATAATGCTGATCAGCATTTGCTAGAAGACCGCCATTTTGAGCATCACGAGTTGCTTCTGCCAAAATCATATTATAGAGCATGGCTTTAGCGCCACCTTGGTGAACTTGATCGACAATATCCTTAACGGCTTGTGTATCAATTTCAGAATGGCTCCATGTATTCCATAATTGTTGGAAGTGTTCTGTATCTGGGAATGGATCGGTTGGTGTGTTGTAAACATCGTAGAAGAAGTATGAATTGATATTCATATTCTTCATTTTTTCAAGTGCATTTTTGTATTTAGCAGCATCCTTGCTTAAAAGACTGTTGCTGTTCATTTGAGAACCCCCAACGACACCATAGCGTGGGAATTTAGTCCAGTCTTTTTCATAAGCAACTGCACGGTTTAGCTCACTCAAAACAGCTCCTTGGCTATCAGAAACTTTAAAGTTGAGGAGGTAACCTTTATCGATTTGGAATTTGTCTGCAGGCAGAGTGACATCACCTTCTTGCATCTTATAAGTTTCTCCTGCTTGCAGGTTTTTTGTGAAATTATAAGTAGCAATCTTATCATTGAGGTGGTATACCTCTGTGCTAAGCGTGATGTCTTGCGCTGCGTCTGTCGTATTTGTGAAATCTACATAAAGCTTAACATCTTCACCTTCTTGGTAGCTAGCTTTATCAGTATTAACGTCAGCAATAGCTGTACCTGTTTGAGAATCAACAATGGATTTAGAAGTGTTGTTCTCAATGTCATAAAAATCATTGTAACGCGCATCTTCAGGATTTGGTGCTTCTTGAATAGTAGCAATATCCTTAGGACGGTAGTTTTCAGCTACTTGTGACTCTGTAGCAACTGTGGATGCTGCTGCATCAGTGTTAGCAGTTGTTGTTAAGTCTGTTGGAGCTGTTTCTACCTGAACCGCATTAGACGAACTTGGTGTTACATTTGCAGTTGTAGAAACTTGCTGAGTTGCCGCTTCTGTCTGAGAAGCGTTTGTAGCTGCTACCTCATCTGCTTTTACAACTTGTCCATTGGCATCTGCCATCATGGCAAAAGCAAGAAGTAAAGCAGCGCTTGGGAGAGTAAACTTTTTGTGTTTCACGTTCCTAAATTCCTTTTCTATTATTTTTTTGTAAATTGATTAGAACTAGCGATCAAGAGCTAGAACAAAAAGAAGTCAGTGTGTATTGTACTGGAATCAGCTCAAAACACAACCCGTATTCTAACAAACACTTTCTAAAAATTACCCAAAACCTAACCTAATCCTCCCTTAAAAAGAGACCCTATTTCTGAGCATAAAAAAAGCTAGTCTATTGAAAAACTAGCTTTTTAGTATTTGCATAAAACTTAAAACTCGCTGCATATTTCTTTTATATTACAATTATTAGACAGTTTGTTAATTGAAATATTTCAACCATTCAAACAAAGGCTTTAAATCCCGTGAAAGTACTGCTTTTAAAGCATTTCTTGAGTATCTAGTAGAATGGTCACAGGACCATCATTGGTTAATGTTACTTGCATATCAGCGCCAAATATTCCTGTTTGGACTGGAAGCCATTCAGCCAACCGACTATTGAAAGCATCATAAAGATGGCTTGCCTTTTGAGGTGAAGCCGCATCCGTGAAAGCCGGGCGATTGCCTTTTTTGACATTAGCAAAGAGAGTAAATTGAGAAATCGATAAAATTTGACCGCCGATATCTTTTACAGATAAGTTCATTTTCCCAGCTTGATCGGGAAATATCCGCATATTCACAATCTTTCTAACAGCATATTCAATATGTGCTTTATCATCATTAGGAGCAATGCCCACAAACAAAAGTAAACCGCGATCAATTTGACCGACGGTTTTAGCATTAATCTCCACTTTTGCATTTTTTACTTTTTGCAAAACAATTTTCATAAAACTGGTACCTTACTTGGGAGTTTTCTTTAAATTATTAGGGTTTTAGGGTCCTTTTAGGATCGTTTTAACCATTTGTCCGTTTTACCGAATAGACATCAGGAATTACTTTTATTTTATCCACAACTGTTGTTAAAGCTGTTAGATTAGGAATTTTGAAACTAATATGGATAGTTGCAAACTTCATATCCTTGGTAGGCTGGGCATTGACTGTCGAAATACTCTTGGTTTGATTCGATATAATCTGCAAAACATCATTCAAAAGACCTGAGCGATTGAGCCCATAAATATCAATTTCAGCCAAGTAGTCTGTGCCTAGATTACTGGTATCGTCCCAGGCTACTTCGATCAAACGTTGCTCATAGCCTTCTTGACTCTTAATATTGTGGCAATCTGATCGATGGATAGCTACGCCTCGTCCCTTAGTAATGTATCCCTCAATAGGATCTCCTGGAACAGGATTGCAACATTTGGCGATGCGCATGAGCAAGCCAGATGACCCCTGGATGATGACACCATTTTCACTCTTTACCTTGAGGACATTTTTATTCTCATGCTTGACTTCGCCGCCCTTCATCAATTCTTCCGCTTCAGCCTTAGCTTTGGCACGTTCTTCCTCTCGGCGCTCTTTTTCTGTCAGACGATTGTAGACTGAAGCAGGATTGATTTCACCAAATCCGATAGCTGCATAAAGAGCCTCTTCATTACGTACACTGAGGCGAGGAAGAATTTCTTCTATATGCTTCTTATCCAAGTATCTATTAGCAACGCTGCCTTGTTCTTGGAAGTAAGCCACTAAGAGGTCACGTCCCTTACTGATGGACATTTCCCTGTCTTGATTTTTAAAGAATTGGCGAATTTTATTCCTGGCCTTGGTTGTCTTAACCAGTTTGATCCAATCTCGGCTAGGTCCAAAGGAATTGCTATTGGTTACAATTTCGACAACATCACCTGTCTTAAGTTTTGCGGTTAAGGGAACCATACGTCCATTAACCTTGGCACCGACGGCTTTTTCACCCACTTGCGTGTGAATAGCATAAGCAAAATCAATAGGACCAGAATCCTTAGGTAATTCTTGGACATCTCCAGATGGGGTAAAGACATAAATCCGCTCTGAAAAGATATCTTCTTTTACGGAATCGACAAATTCTTGAGCATTGCCGTTGGAGCCAGCTTGTAATTCGACTAGGTCTTGGATCCAATTCATCCCAATAGCCGATTCGCTAGGATCTACCTTATTGGTAATTCCTTTTTTATAAGCCCAATGAGCTGCAACCCCATATTCAGCAACATCATGCATTTCTTGGGTACGAATTTGAATTTCGATAGGACCTGTAGGGCCATAAACCGTTGTATGGATTGATTGGTAACCATTCGATTTAGGGTTGGCAATGTAATCCTTGAAGCGACCAGGCATTGGCCGCCAAAGTTCGTGGATATAGCCTAACATAGCATAGACATCACTCGGAGTATCCATAATACAGCGTATAGCAATTAGGTCATAAATCTGATCAAAGCGTTTTTTCTTGTCGTGCATCTTCCGATAAATCGAGTAAATATGCTTTGGACGGCCATAAACCTTACCTATAAGTCCTTGTTTTTGGGTATACTTTTCTATTTTAGCAACAATTTCTTCTACCAAAGACTCACGCTCACGGCGTTTTTCACTCATCATATGAGATATACGGTAGAATTCCACCTCATTCAGATAACGAAAAGCTAGATCTTCTAGTTCCCACTTGATGGCACTGATCCCTAGGCGGTGAGCAAGGGGGGCATAAATCTCCATGGTTTCACGTGAAATCCGTCTTTGTTTATCAGGACGTAAATGTTTTAGGGTACGCATATTGTGGAGGCGGTCAGCTAACTTGACTAAAATAACACGAATATCCTTAGACATGGCCATAAGCATCTTGCGATGATTTTCGGCTAATTGCTCTTCATGTGATTTGTACTCGACCTTACCAAGTTTTGTAACCCCATCGACGATCTGGCGAATATTAAGGCCAAACTCTGCCTCCAAGTCATCTAAGGTCGCTTCAGTATCTTCCACAACATCATGCAAAAAGCCACATGCGACGGTTACAGAATCCAACTGGAGATCAGCCAAAATCCCAGCTACCTGAATAGGATGTATGATATAAGGCTCACCTGAGCGACGCTTTTGCTCCTTATGAGCCTCGGTTGCGTACTCCAATGCTTTTTGTACTAGGTCAGCATCCTCTGACGTCAAATAAGTACGAACTTTTTCAACGACTTCGGGACCTGTGACATTAGGTTTCTCTGCCATAAGCTTACCCCTCACTTGATTATTGACTTCATTTTAACACTTTTCATAAGGGAATAAAAGATGAACACCCTTATGAAAGTCCTTAGTAAAAGGTCTCAAAAGTTCTGGAATCGAACCTTTCACAATACGAATCTTTTCTTTTTGACTGTAAACACACCATAAACCACTACCAAAAACTTTTATGAGTTTTGGGGATCAGAATCAGATATATGAAGAAACATTGGTATTCACCATAACTTCCTCATCGCTAAAAATCCTAATACCTTTCATTTCGGTATAAAATAATGGACAAAGATCAGTAAACTGTGAAGGGATCACGGTTTACTGATCTTTGTCCTACTCTATTTACGGTTCATTTCTAATTCATAACTGATAGCACTCAAGGCATATAGGGGAGCTGTTTCAGTTCGCATAATACGAGGCCCCAATCCTACACTTAAACCTCCTGCTTGTTCAAAAATTTCAATTTCTTTGGGTGAGATTCCACCTTCCGGTCCAAATATTAATAGGAGCTTATCAGATGACCTAACCTTTGCTAATTCCTGTGCTAGAATAGCCAACTCCCCTGACTTAGCTACCTCTTCATAGGCAATAAAAATCTTGTCAAAATCTGAGAGATGGGCTAAGAAATCCGCCTGTTTTTCAAATAGTTGAACTTTAGGAACATAATTGCGCTTGGACTGTTGGGCTGCACCTAAGGCAATTTTGGTTAACTTTTCTTCTTTTTTTGCTAATTTCTTTTTATCCCATTTGGTTACAGACCATTCAGCCGGATAAGCCCAGATGGCGCTGGCACCTAACTCGGTCGCTTTTTGAGTGATCATATCCAGCTTATCTCCCTTAGGAAAGCCAGAGGCGATTGTCACTTGAACAGGTAATTCTACCCAATCAGGCAAGACTTTGAGAAGCTCAAAGCTATGACTATCTCGGTCTAAAACTTTAGCCAAATGCTTGATACCGTCTTCAAAAACTAGTATAAGCTCATCATCTTGGTTTAAGCGCATGACTTGAAACATATGTTTTAGGGTATCCTTATCCGTAATAGTGACCGGATTTTGGGGGGATCCTTTGACAAAATATTGTTGCATTTAGCCTCCAATCACACCTGAAATATCAGCTGTTTTCTTAAAGATACAAGCATGCCACTCTCCTTGAATCATGTGGGTCTCTAAAAAGAATCCTGCTTTCTCAGCAGATTGCTCAACCATTTCCCATTTCTCTGATATAATTCCAGACATGATCAAGTACCCTTCATCCTTAACCAAGCGATAAGCATCATCTGTCAGATTAATGAGGATATCCGCTAAAATATTGGCGACAATAACATCAGCCTCTTGCTCAACTCCCTTGAGGAGATCACCAGGGGCCACCTGAATACTATCAGTATTGGGATTGAGGTCAATATTTTCTTGCGCCACGCGCACAGCTACTTCATCTAAATCATAAGCGTAAATGTCTTTAGCACCTAGCAAGGCACTAGCAATGGAGAGAACTCCTGATCCTGTTCCGACATCAAGAACTGTCTCACCGCCACGCAGGACTTGCTCCAAGGCATAAAGGCTCATTTTGGTTGTTGGATGGGTCCCTGTCCCAAAAGCCATACCCGGATCTAGGCGAATAATTTTTTCATCCTTGCTTGGTTTATAGTCTGTCCAACTAGGAACAATGGTCAAATCGTGGGTGATACGGGTCGGCTCATAGTATTTCTTCCAATTTTCAGCCCAATCTTCCTCAGCTAATTCCTGTGTTTCAAGTGAAACCTGACCAGTCTTTAATCCAAAATCTGTTAAGTCCTCTAGACTCTGGGATACTGTCTTAGTGAGCGCTGCCATATCAACATTTTCTGGGTAGTAGGCGGTGATCTTTACGGTGTCGGACTGAGCAACTTCAGGAAAAAGCTCTCCATACTTACCAACAGGGCCCAGATAATCCGCTGTATCTTCAATGGCTACACCTTGACTGCCCGATTCGATCAAAATATTGGTAGCCGCTTCCTCAGCCTCTCGATCAACTGTGATCGTTAACTCTTGCCACTTGTCCATTATACTGCCTCCTGCTTTGCTTAGTATCTCGGGTAAGGGTAAAACTGTGTCTCCTCCAAGTTGGTAAGACCTGCTTGAAAGGCAGCTTCATCCCAAACAATCGCAAACTCTTGAAGGTCTTCATCCTCCAAAAAATCCATAAGATGGCTCAATCCATCTGTCGCAACTTGGTTGAGACTTTTAGCAAAATACGCTAAAAACTCACGCGAGAACCCCTTTTTAGGATCAAAAGGTAGGGTCACGAGATAATCGTCAGCATCGAATTTAGATTTATTTGGATTGTAAAAGAGAACATAATCTTCAAAGAGAATATCCTCAGCAGATACCTCTCCCTTATCATCCACTGTTTGTACTCCAGATCTATTTTGTGCTTCTAGGATAAAAGTCACTTCTAAGGCGTGATTCTTCTTTTGCCAATCCATAGCAAAATCAAAATCTAGGTACTTGTCTAGTTCCTCTTCAAGGACTGATAAAAAACCATAGTCTGCCATTGTCTACTCCAATTCCTTATTTCTATTTATTATAACATGAGCAGGGAAGTTAGAGGCGATTATTGATTGCTTCTACCATCTGGATCATCAGGCTATAACATAACAACACTTCTATCCGACCATCAAAAAAGAGGCTGAGACAAAAGTCATCAGCCGTATCTATTTAGTCAATTTCACTGACTAGGCGCAGTGGTTGGGAGTAAGACTTGTTGGCAAGCCAAGAAGTCTTACTCCTGCACAGTTCGTTAAGTGCTTTAGCACCAATGAACCACTCTCTTTTGGTAACTATCGCCAGTAAACATAGTCGGTATCCGGCGTGACATATACCAGCTTGTGTGTTGACTTTTGAAAAAGCAATAGGAGCTTTTGATCTGAGTATTGGTAAACATAATATTTGTCCAAACTCCCCATCGAGTAATCTGCTGCCCCAGCATAGAAAGCTCTTGCTTCCTCTTGCGTCAGCTTTTGCTTCTTGAACAGGGCAACAATGCGTTTTTGCTCACCTTGCTTTAAGAGAGATGCCATTGTCTCTGTATCTGTGACTTTTTTGGATGGTTTGCCTAAAATATCCTCAACTGTTTGATTGGTATAGCCCTCAAAATTAGGAATAGAAGCCGTAAATCCAGAACTAGAAGATTCATAGTAGATTTCACTACCATCTGTAGCGTAGATTTTATCCTTAGGTGCTTCACTAGCATTTTTCGGTAAATCTTGCGGCTTACGCTTCTTATCAAACTTTTTCGTATCCCCCAACTCATTTCCATCTGCCTGTTGTGCACTTGGAGACGGTTGGTTTTTTTCTATGCTCGACTGTTTAGGACTACAAGCAACTAATAGTATACTGAGACCTAATATCCAGAGCAGGTAAAAACTCTTTCTTTTCATTCATAACCCCTTAGTAAAGAAAAAAACCTATCGACTAGGCTTTGCTCATCAACTATCCTCCCTGTAGGGCTCGAACCTACGACCCACGGATTAAGAGTCCGCTGCTCTACCAACTGAGCTAAGGAAGGTTAATAGCTGTATTGGTACCGATGATCCACGTTTTGTATTGAACCCGCAAAATAAGCAGGTGGGCAACTCGCTCTTACTTAGCTGCTTCCGCGTGAGACGGCCTGCATACTGTAAGGAGACTTATGTTTCCCAAAATACAAAGATTTAGTCGGTCAACACTTGAATGTGGATTCGTATACCACAGCAATTGTATTTTTATAATAACACTTTTAAAAAATATTTCAAGAGAAAACTTAAAAAATTTATCTGCTCTGTTGAGACAGTTTGTCAATGCGGTCTTTATTAGCCCCTAGAGCTCTCTCGTATTTACCCGTTTCATTGGCTTGGAAATAATCTGCTCCGACTAACTTGTCTGGAAGATATTGTTGCTTAACCCATTTTTCAGGATAAGCATGAGGATAACGATAATCTACACTATTGCCCAACTCCTTACTGCCAGCATAGTGACCATCTCGCAGATGCCGGGGAATAGGAAGATTGCCCGACTTTTTGAGATCGGCTATAGCCGCATCCATGGCCATGTAGGCCGAGTTTGATTTGGGAGATAGAGCCAGATCAATAATGATATTAGCAATAAGAATCCTTGCCTCTGGAAAGCCGACCTGTTTGGCAGCCTCTAGGGCTGTCACTGTATGTATCTGCGCTTCTGGATTAGCTAGACCAATGTCTTCGTAGGCGATAACTGTCAAACGTCTTGCGAGACTAGGAAGATCACCCGCTTCAATCAAACGAGCGGCATAGTGGAGACTGGCATTAACATCTGAACCACGGATAGATTTTTGCAAGGCTGATAGGACATCGTAATGCCCATCACCATTTTTGTCCATTGTGATATAGCTGCGCTGCAAACTGTTTTCTACGGTGTCCAGCGTAATGTGACGGCTTCCCTGATCATCAGGCTTGGTAGACATAATAGCTAAATCAAGGGAATTATAGGCCGAACGCAGATCACCATTGGTCGCTGTGGCGATAAAATCTCTAGCCTCCTCATCGATACGTACATCAAAATCAAAACCTCTCTCCTTATCGGATAAGGCTCTATCGATTGCCAGCTGAATATGGTCTGTCGTCAAGGGCTCTAGCTCAAAGATCTGCACACGGCTGCGAATAGCGGGAGTGACTGAGAAAAAAGGATTCTCGGTCGTTGCTCCAATCATGATGATATTACCATTTTCTAACAGGGGCAAGAGGAAATCCTGCTTGGTCTTGTCTAGGCGATGGATCTCATCCAACATCAGAACTAAGCCACCTGAAAATTTGGCTTCTTCAGCGATTTCCTGAAGGCGTTTTTTAGTATCTGTGGTAGCGTTAAAGGTCCGAAAGGCGTACTGGCTGGTACCAGCAATGGCACTGGCGATAGACGTCTTTCCGATACCGGGTGGACCGTATAAAATCATTGAGGACAGCTTGTTGGCTTCGACCATTCGGCGGATAATTTTTCCTTGACCTACCAGATGTTCTTGACCAATAATTTGATCAATGGTCGACGGCCGCATGCGAAGGGCAAGATTCTCAGGCATGTTTCCTCCTTTTTTGATTCTGTGTTTTATTACAGCTATTTTAGCATAAATATAGAAAGAGTAGCACTTTGAGAAATTCTTCTGTTTTTCCAATAAACTAGGATCAACTGCTTAAGATTTTTTGATATAATAAGGGCTAATAAAAAGGAATGGAGACTCTTTATGACTGCACAGAAAATGAGCGCACAAGAAATTATCGCTTTCATCGGAAATGCTGAGAAAAAAACCAATGTTAAAGTCACCTTTGAGGGGGATTTGGCTGGAGATGTCCCTGATACAGTAACAAAGCTAGGCAATGTTCTCTTTGGTGATTGGAAAGTTATCGAACCCTTGCTGGCTAACTTGACTGAGAATAAGGACTATGTCGTAGAGCAAGATGGTCGTAACTCTGCTGTTCCCTTACTTGATAAGCGTCATATCAATGCTCGTATCGAGCCCGGTGCCATCATCCGAGACCAGGTGACTATTGAAGATAATGCCGTTGTCATGATGGGGGCTGTCATCAATATTGGAGCAGAAATTGGTGAAGGAACCATGATCGATATGGGTGCTATACTAGGTGGCCGTGCAACTGTTGGGAAAAACAGTCATATCGGAGCTGGTGCTGTCCTTGCTGGTGTTATTGAGCCGGCTAGTGCTGAGCCTGTACGTATCGGTGACAATGTCTTGGTCGGAGCTAATGCGGTTGTTATCGAAGGGGTGCAAGTCGGTCACGGCTCCGTCATTGCTGCTGGAGCTATCGTGACTCAAGATGTCCCAGAAAATGTTGTTGTTGCTGGTGTACCTGCTCGTGTCATCAAAAAGATCGATGCCCAAACTCAGCAAAAAACGGCTTTGGAAGACGCCCTGCGCAACCTGTGAGTTTAAGTTAGCTAAAAAGAGTGAGACGAGCTTGGGACTTGTCCCACTCTATTTTTTAATATTAGAAGGATAAAAAAATGACACTTGATTTAATTAACATTCGCCGTGACCTCCATCAAATTCCTGAAATTGGTCTTGAAGAATACGAAACACAAGATTATCTGTTGAAGCGTATTGCCGACATCACTTCTGGCAAGGATTTTATTGCTCAAAAAACTTGGCGAACAGGTATCTTGGTCTTCCTAAAGGGATATGATCCCAAAAAAACGGTCGGCTGGCGAACAGATATCGATGGTCTGCCTGTCACCGAGGATACTGGTCTTGAATTTGCTAGCAAGCATAAAGGCCGCATGCATGCTTGCGGTCATGATATTCATATGACTGTGGCTCTTGGCCTGCTTGAGCAAGCAGCAGATCACCAACCTAAACACAACTTACTCTTCCTTTTCCAACCAGCTGAGGAAAATCTAGCTGGTGGTAAACTTATGTATGAAGAAAATGCCTTTGGCGATTGGAGACCCGATGAGTTCTATGGCCTTCATGTCCGCCCAGATCTCAAGGTTGGCGATATTGCTACCAATACTCATACACTCTTTGCGGGTACCTGCGAAACACGAATCACCTTCAAGGGTATTGGTGGCCATGCTGCCTTTCCTCACAAGGCAAACGATGCCTTGGTAGCTGCTGCTCATTTCGTCACCCAAGTCCAAACGATTGTCAGTCGAAATGTAGATCCTATCGAAGGAGCTGTTGTTACTTTTGGCTCCATGCATGCTGGTACTACCAATAATGTGATCGCTGAAGAAGCTCAGCTGCACGGCACTATTCGTACCTTAACACAAGAAATGAATCTGCTCACGCAAAAGCGCTTAAAGGAGATAGCCCAAGGCGTAGCTGCTGCTTTTGACATGACTGTTGAGGTTGAGCTCATACAGGGAGGTTATCTTCCAGTTGAGAATCATCCGGAACTAGCCAAAGACCTCATGCAATTCTTTGACCAAGAAACTGACGCCAATTTAATCGATATCCTACCTGCTATGACTGGTGAAGATTTTGGTTATCTCCTGCATAAGATACCAGGTGTTATGTTTTGGCTGGGTGTTGATTCTGAAGCACCACTTCATAGCTCTAACATGAGTCCTAAGGAATCTGTTATACCATTTGCGGTGCCTAACATTGCAAAATTTTTAAACTATCGTGCCAATCACTAAAGATTTCTTACCGCTTAGGATATGTTCGCTTTCTTTGACAGCTAGTGTCAAGCCTTTGATAAACTTGACAAGTTTATGACAAGCCCAGCTAACTTTTTTAATACTAAATATGATGCTAAGCGAGCAGAAAGGTAATAGATGTTTCTATGTCAAAAAAAGAATTACGCCAAAAGATTTTAGCACAGCTCAAGAGCCAGGATAGTGCTTATAAAAATCAGATGGACGAAAAGTTATTGGCAGAGCTTATCGCTACTCCTGAGTATCAAAAGGCTCAGGTTATTGCGACTTATCTGCCCTTTTATTTCGAGTATAATACCCAATTATTTATTCAAGAGGCTATTAAAAGCCATAAAACTATCCTGATCCCTAAAACTTTTACAGCAGGGCAAATGGTCTTTACAGTATATGATCCTACCCACCTAGAAAAAAATGCTTTTGGCTTACTTGAGCCAAGGATTTGGCAAGCGGTTGACAAGGATCAGATCGATCTTATCCATGTGCCCGGCATTGCTTTTAATCCACAGGGGTATCGGATCGGATTTGGCGGTGGCTTCTACGATCGCTACCTGTCAACCTATCAGGGAGCTACTATAAGTACGATTTATCCCTGCCAATTAACAGACTTTACACCAGATTTACATGATATTGCTGTTAGAAAGATGCTTACCTATGAAAAATGATATTAGACATTACCCTATGACCTTATCTCTTCTTTTATTAACAACTATAGTATTTCTAGTGACCAATCTGGGGAATATCGTGCTCCCTGGATTTGACCGTATCATCTATTCTACCTTTGGGATGATCGGTCAAGCTTTACGGCTTGATCCTAGCCAACTATGGCGTTTAGTGACACCGATTTTTATCCATTTTGGCTTAGAGCACTTCGCCTTCAATGCCATTTCTCTTTATTTTGCTGGTAGAATTGCCGAGCAACTCTGGGGTAGTACTCGTTTCTTATTCATCTATATATTGTCTGGGATCCTAGGAAATATTTTGTGCTTTTATTTCACTCCCCTCACCCTCTGCGCCGGTGCATCGACATCAATCTTTGGAATTTTTGCAGCTATTGCTCTAGCTGGTCTCTTTGAAAACCATTTGGCTCTTAAAGAGATTAGCCGTCAATTTTTCATCTTGATTGCTGTTAATCTCGTTTTTAATCTTATGGATGCTTTCTCTCAGAATCCTAGTATTAGCCTCAGCGGGCACATTGGCGGAGCCCTAGGAGGTGCTCTTTTAGGCCTTGCTTTTCCGCTTCGTAACCTGTCTTCATCTATCAAGCCAGGTCTGCGAGTTGCTGCAGCCCTAGCTTATATTGCTTCTATCATGATCTTCTTTATCTTTCAGCTCTAATCATCATTTATCGAGGTTGTCACTATGATATTTTTAATTCCAACTGCTAAAGAAATGAAACTCGTTCCCTCGGTGGCTCCTAAGCCCTTGTCAGTAAAAACACAGGTCATTCTCAATCATCTAGCCAAGGCCGATGTTAAGGAACTCTCAACTATTTATAAGATATCTGAAACTGCTGCACAGACTGAACAGGATAGGTTGAGCGCTCTCTATCACGATCAGGCTGAAAGTTACCCTGCACTCCAGCTTTTCAACGGACTCATGTATCGCCATATCGATCGCCAGATGACCGAGGAACAGCAACTATTTACACAAGATAAGGTCTATATCACCTCATCATTTTATGGTATTATTCCTGCTTTTACCCCTATCAGTCAACATCGTCTAGACTTTAACTGTAAACTAAAAATTGATGGTCAATCTTTGAAAAACTATTGGCGCAAGGATTATGATCAATTTATACAAGAGGCTAAGACCCCTGTTGTCTCTCTTCTGTCAAGTGAATTTGAATCCGTCTTTTCGCCCCAGATTTCTAAACAGTTTATCCGAATTACTTTTCATGAGGCCAAGGGGGATAGGCTAAAAACTCACTCAACAATCTCCAAAAAAGCAAGAGGAGCTTTTTTAACACAGGTCATCAAGCAAGGCATTCAAGACGAAGCGTCCTTAAAAACCTTGAGATTTGATGGATTTAGCTATCGTGATGACTTGTCTCTTGGCAAGACACTCGTTTTTGTAAAACAGGTCTAGGTATTTAGCGATACTATAAAAAAAGCATAAAACTTTTACACGAAGTTTTATGCTTTTTTATAAGAGATCTTTTCTGTCCAATTGCTGGTAAGTCTGCTGACCATCATTTAATTTATCCCAAAGGACGACCTCTCCTTTAGCCAAGGATTTTTTGACATCAATAATACGTTGATTAGAAGATCCCCTGAATTGAAGGAGGAGGTTCTTCTTGCTTAGATCGAAACGGCCGTCAACAAGAATGTCAACTTCCTGTAAAAGCTCAAACTTATCGCTGGTTTCTAGCATCAATTCCTTCCAAGTATAACCTGTCCATGACCAGATATCTTTCCCAGGCAATTCTTGGCGCACGCGCCTAACCAAGGGAAGAAGGATCCCTGTATTTAAAAATGGTTCCCCGCCCAGTAAGGTTAATCCTTGGACATAAGGTTGTGCTAAATCATCCATAATTCTATCCTCAAGCTCTTTGGTATAAGGAATACCTGCATTGAAAGACCAGGTCGCCTGATTGTAACAACCTTCACAGTGGAACATACACCCACTAACATATAAGGAATTACGGACCCCCTCTCCATCGACAAAGTTAAAGGCTTTGTAGTCCATGATGCGGCCTTGGCTTAATTCTTCTGATTTCCATTCTTGAGGTTTTGGGTTATTCATCTATTTTCCCTCTAAATTTATCCAATAATGCTCAATACCATCAGCACAAGTCTCTAGCTCTCCGCCACAGTCCTGTATCACCTTGCGACTGGCTTGATTGTTCTGATCGCACGTCAGCAAAATCTGTTTGAGATTTTTTTGACTGGCTAGGATGAGGGTCTGGCTCAAGATCTGATGGGCCAAGCCCCTACCACGATGGTCTGGCTTCACATAGTAACCAATATGTCCGCCTTGCTGGCGTAAGGGATCATTTAATCTTAGCCTTAGTTGACTGAAACCCAGAGCCTCAGTTCCTTCAAAAGCCACTAGCTGTATGGAGGGAACCTCATCATCTTCTAAGTACAATCCTAGCTCTCGCCTAGCATTTGCTGTCAACCAATCCAGATAAGTGAGCTCATCTATGTGTCCCTTGGTCTCCAGCATATAATCTCTGAGTAAGTCCATAACACTTGCTTGATCTGATAATTCTGGTCTGCGTAAGACGAGCATGTCATTCTCCTTGTGGCAACTGTAAATCAAGTTTTCCCCATGCCGAAGGACTTGTATTAATTTGGTGACAAATCCAGTGACTCAACAGGCTAGACTCAACCTTGACAGGATTGACAGAGGTGTTAATGGCCTGTAAAAAGGCTGTGATTATAGACTCAAAGCCTCGCTTATAGAGAGTTGTATCCCAGGAGCCAAAACGGTCATTAGTTATACGGTTTCCTTGATAAATAGACAATTCTTCTAAATTGTCAAGCTGGTAAGAGGCTGCTGGCGTTTGTACTTCCATTGTCTCTTTACGACTACCTGACTGCAGATTCATGCTCACTACAAGAGAGGTTGATGGAGTTTCCATGGTCACCTGAACCCGTGTTAATAGGCCTTCCTTATCTGTATGATAATGAAATTCTCCACGGTAGGGTTCTTCATCAGCTAGGTAAAGGGCTGTATCCAAGGGGTGGATAAAAAAATCAAACAGTTTGAAAGTCAGAGGGCCTGGTCTATTTCCATCATTTTTTTCCACTCTGATATAGGTTTTTTCTTTCTGCTCCTTCATCAGCTCTACCTTGGGGGCAAAGCGACGGTTAAAACCTGCTACAAGAAAAGTATCTCTCTCCTTGGCCAGTCTATACAACTGCTCAGTCTGGTCGTAACTTTCTGTCAAGGGCTTGTCCATATAGACTGGAATCCCTTTTTCTAGGAAGGACTTTGCCGTCTCGAAATGAGCTACTGTCGCTGAGTGAATAAAAACACCATCTAGGTGAGCTTCTACTAGCTCATCTAGACTGTCGTAGGCAACAGATTGACCAAAAAGACTCTCTGTCTGCGCTAAGGTTTCCGAATTTCTTGTAAAGAGATGCCAACGAATATCTGGCAACTGGCGCATAAAAGGGAGGTAGGCTTTTTGTGCGATACCTCCGATTCCAACGATTCCGATATCTAACATAACCTGACCTCCCAAAGTACTATTTTTTATTTTGATATTGGCGTAATAAAGCTTTGACACGGTCCTTTTGACTGGGTCTAATCCCTCTTGACTGGTCCTCGTGGTATTTTTCTACCTGCTTGATTCCTTTATAATCTAATTGATATTTTCCCATAATAATCTTTTCCTTTTCTCATCTTCTTATGACAGCAGTCTAGTATTTGCAGCTGGTATGCATTTATCTAAGATTTTGTCCATCTGTCACTATGGTTGAACCATTCATATGCTTGACACGTGCTGCAATCTCTTTATGACGACCGTTGACCATTGGACGAGCCTGTGGATTACCAAGATAACCACAGGTTCGCTTGACCACATCGACTGTCTTTGGGTCACTGTTGCCACAGTTTGGACACTTAAAGCCACGCTCGGTCGGTTCAAAATCTCCTTCAAAGCCGCAAGCATAGCATTTATCAATCGGGGTATTGGTACCCAAATATCCCACTCGGTCATAGGCGAAGTCCCAGACTGCCTCTAGGGCTTTAGGATTTTGCTGGAGGACAGGATATTCACAATAATGAATAAAGCCACCGCTGGCTCCTAATTCAGGATAATCCTTTTCAAACTCCAACTTCTCAAAAGGGGTCGGCTTCTTACGAACATCGTAATGAAAAGAATTGGTGTAATATTCCTTATCTGTAATGTCCTTGACCAGGCCAAACTTCTCTGTATCTAGGCGACAAAAACGATCGGTTAGGCTCTCAGATGGTGTTGAATAGATAGAAAAATGATAATCATATTCATCTGACCAAGTCTCAACCAAGCTTTTCATCTCTTTGATAATGGTCTTGGTGAACTCCTTAGCTTGAGGATTGGTTTCCCATTCGCCACCGTAAAAGACTGTAGCCACTTCATAGAGACCTATATAGCCCAAGGAAACAGTTGCCCGGCGTTTATTGAAGAGCTCATCAACGTCATCCGTCTTTTCTAGCCTTTTCCCAAAAGCGCCATACTGATAGAGTATGGGGGCATTAGCTGGACTTGCCTCTTTAACACGCTGGATACGATAAACAAGGGCATCCTTTGCGATCTGCATCCGCTCATAAAAAAGTGACCAAAAGTGATCCTTATCACCTTGTGACTCCATGGCAATTCTAGGAAGGTTAACCGTCACTACTCCTAGATTCATCCGACCAGAATTGATTTCTCGTCCCTGCTCATCCTTCCAACCTTGCAGAAAAGAACGGCAGCCCATAGGAGCCTTGAAGGAACCTGTCAACTCTATAATCTTATCATAAGATAAAACATCTGGATACATCCGCTTGGTCGCACACTCTAGGGCCAGTTGCTTAATATCATAATTAGGACTGCCTGGCTCTAGGTTGAGTCCACGCTTAAGTGTAAAGATCAATTTTGGGAAAATAGCAGTCCGCTTCTCACTGCCCAAACCTTCAATACGGATACGTAAGATAGCTTTTTGAATTTCACGTTCCAGCCAAGACCTACCTAATCCAAAACCTAGTGAGGTAAAGGGGGTCTGTCCATTGGACGTAAAAAGGGTGTTAATTTCGTACTCTAAGCTCTGCATAGCATCATAGATATCTTTGATGGTCTTTTGACGAGCATAGGCTTCTTGCTTTTCTTCTGCCACCCACTCTTTAGCATCAGCTAGGTGTTTAGCATAGTTGCACTCAGCATAGGGAGCTAGGACTTCATCGATTCGATCGGCTGTACAGCCACCGTACTGGCTAGAGGCGACATTAGCAATAATCTGAGAAATCTGAGCTGTAGCTGTTTGTATGGATTTAGGACTTTCTACCTCAGCATTTCCAATCTTAAATCCTTGGGCTAACATACCTTTAAAATCAATCAAACAGCAGTTTGTCATAGGAGTATAAGGACTGTAGTCCAAGTCATGGAAGTGGATATCTCCCTTTTGATGGGCATTAGCTACATGAGGAGGTAGCATCCTGAGTCCAATGGCTTTACCAACGATACCAGCCGTTAGATCTCTCTGAGTATTAAAAACATCACTATCCTTATTGGCGTTTTCATTGACCACAGCCTGGTCCTTGTGCAAGAGCTGATTAATACGAACATTGATATCAGTGGCCTCTTCACGTTGGCGACTCTTTTCTCGATCGTAGCTTGCGTAAGCTCTTGCTAGGCTGGAGAATCCCTCTTTTTCCAGACTGGTCCGAATCAGTTGAGAAATCGTCTGGCTATCGATCGGCTGATCTTGTCTCGCTAGATCAACTATGAGTTGATCGACCAGATGCTCTAGTTCTTGATCGATCTCCAATGAATCTGATGCCTGCTGATTTGCTCGCTGGAGAGATCGTAAGAGCTTTTCTCTATCAAATCGTACCAAGCGACCATCACGCTTTTTAATACTATCTCTATTTAATATCGTCGCTACCACCATGCTACAGGCCTCCTTTATTCGCTCTTCATTATAGTACAAGCCCACATAAAAATCAATATCTTGTGGTATGATTTTAAGACACACACAAGATATTGATTTTTCTCTATTTTTTATGATAGACAATAAAGTGATCGGCACCCTTGATCGGTGTTTGTTGGTAGGTCTCTTCGATCACTTTTTTGATGCTGACTGGTAGCTTGTCTGAAGTATTGACGACAATGTACTCAGCGCTATCATCCAATAACTCATCCTGCATTTTCTTATTGTTATCCCGACTAGCTGTATTAAAGGCCGGAAGAGGGAATTGCGACGTCGAAGGGATAGAGGCATCTAGATAAATTTTAGCACTGGTATCCCAAACATAGATTTTATCTTTACTCTCGGTATGATCCACTAGGTAATTTGAGATAACTTGACGTTCCTGATTAATTCCAGTAGATGAGATTCCTTGAAAAATAGGATAGAGAATACCTGCGAAAATGACTAAGACTGGTAAATAAAGATGCTTTCTAAAGAAGAGACGTGAATAATTTTCTTGGAACTGACGCTGGCGACGGCGCTTGAGAGTCTTTTTAGGCTCTTCTTCTCTCTCAGCTTGTTCATGAATTTCTAAAGCGGACAATATAAGTCCAAAAGGCATAACCTGAAGTAAATTGTAAAGCGTAAAGCTATGTGACAGCAAAATATAAGGTAGGTTAATCATAATAGCTAGGGCTGCGATCCATTTTAAGGCCCTATGCTCATGATGAATATGACGCTGGGCAATCAATCCGAAAACACCGAGCAATAAGCCTGCAGCTGCCATCACCAAAAGCTGGAAGGGCAGACTGAGCGTCATAGAATAGCGGTCAATAGCCAGATGGGTGAAATTATACAGAAGCGCTTGCGCAATATAATCCCATAGGTTTCCCATCAAGAAAACAAAATAACCCACACTATAGTAGACTAGAAGTGATCCAAAAATCATACATAAAATTTGGTAGAAGCCTCTAGCAAAATGTTTATGGTAGCTGTTATAGCAAGCAACAACAAACAAGACAATCACCCAGAGCAATAGCGTCTTAGGCTCAATCAGTGCCGCTAAGGTAGCTAAAAAACCAAAATAGATAAAACGCTCATCTCGTACAGTCTGTGTAAAGTAAGTTGCTAATAGCCATAAGCAGAGTAAAACTAAGGCCATAGCGAACTGAATCGGATAAAGACCGCCAAACCCTAATCCTAAATTGAGTAGGTAAAAAATAACTGTAAAATTGAGACCCAGACGTTCGCGCCCTGTTGTAAAGGTGATTAGCTTGTCAAAATAAATTCCTGAGATATAATAGGCTAGCCCTTGTAGAAGCATCAACCAGGCACTGCTGCCAAGCGTATAGCTGGCTGCAATCATCAGGTAATACAAAATGCCCCCTGTCGCAAAGGTATGCGTATAAGGCAAGGCCCCTTCTAAGAGAGCATGACCTGTATATAGAGCATGCGATTGGTAAGGGGAGGCAAAGTTCGCCATCAAGGGATTGGCTACTGATAACACAGTCAGCAGCAGACTAAACAGGGCAATGATTGTCTTGTGCTTAGTACTTAGAGCAAATCTCTTAGCAGTTCCGTATGAATTTTGAGTCTCCGTATCAGATGATGTCGTCCTAGAAGTTCGATGACTGGCTGTCACCTGCTGATCATCCTTCTTAAATTCAGCCATATTACTCCTTACATTTAATAATCTATCAGAAATTTCCTATTGTCGTTTAAGGGGTTAAATCCCTTCTAGTATATCAGAAATTAATGGTTAGTCAATTTCACTAGCCGAGGGCACGCCATTAAAAAAACAGGCCGAAGCCTGTTCTAGGTCACTTACTCTTCATCCATAAAGCTATTGAAAACTTCTTCAATCATATCCCACTCAGCATCTGAGTCTTCTGGGATAGGTTGCAAATCTCCTTCTGTCCCATCTTCATTTTCTGTAAATGAGTAGGCTTGAATTTCAATCTCACCGTTTTCATCTTCTGTTGCACCAGATGGTACTAGCAAGACATAATTTTTACCAAATTCCTCACGACCATCGATGGTCAATAAAATTTCAAAAAGTGTCTCATTCCCTTGCTCATCAACCAAGGTAATCACTTCATGCTCATGATTGTGTTCGTGTGCCATGCAATATCTCTCCTCTAAATATATGGATCTGTAGGTTTTAGAACATTCGATCTAAATAATTTTGTAAAATCAACTGCGCAGCCAGCTTGTCGATTACTTTCTTTCGCTTACCACGGCTCACATCTGCCTGCTCAACCAGCATCCTTTCGGCTTGCACAGTTGTCAAACGTTCATCCTGGTACTCTACTGGCAGATCAAAAAGCTCTTTGATCTTTTCGCCATAGGATCGGCTGGCTTCGACACGTGGACCACTTGTATTATTCATATTCTTAGGAAGACCCACTACGAATTTGTCAACTTTGTAAGTCTTAACCAGTTCTCCTAATCGCTCAAAACCAAGATCATCCTGCTCTTCATCAATCTTGATGATCTCTAAGCCCTGCGCTGTAAATCCTAAGGGATCGCTAACAGCAACACCAACTGTCTTAGAGCCAACATCTAAACCCATGATTCTCATTATAAGTCGATCCCATTTCCTTTAAGATAGAAACGAACAAGCTCTTCGACGATTTCATCACGCTCATATTTTCTGATCTTATTACGGGCATCGTTGTAACGGGGCACATACGCTGGATCTCCACTCAATACATAACCAACAATTTGGTTGATTGGATTGTAGCCTTTCTCCTCGAGAGAGCTATAGACAGCTGTCAACGTATCACTGATTTCCTGCTTGCTCCCATCCTCAAGATTGAAGCGAACGGTCTCATCTGTAAATCCCATAGGTGCACCTTCTTTCTAAATGGCAGTTAATCGCTATCATTATACCTTATTTCATTAGGTAATTCAACGAAAAGAGCCTTATTGACTATTGATCAACTGGTCTTGCTCCTCCTCTTTCCATTACTAAAATATATTCTAGAGGAGTGTAGCGATCAATAGCCTCCCAATTGACTGGTGTATCAGCTTTTTCTGCTGCATCACGATCAAGATTTTTCATGTCAAAGGTCATCTCTATCTTAGTTTCATAATTTTTAGTTACGTCAACTTTTACTGTTAATCCCTTGACCTTTTTCATATCTTTTATAAATTTTTCCTTCTCTAGCTCTGGGACAATAGCACCTCTTACCTCGTTAAAATCAAGGCTTTTAGCCTTTTGCTTAACATCATTTGGCATTGGCTGATAGTAGGTGTCTTTTATGGTCTCATACTCATCATCCTTGTAAGTAATTGCCTCAATGATGTGCCCTTGTTCAGCCTTTTCTCCTACTATCTTTATTGACTTTGTTCCTGAAACTGACTTCACATCTGTAGCCGTTGATTTTTTCTTTTCAACTTTTGGACTATCTTGAGCGTCACTAGATGAGTTTGAGTTCGAGCAGGCTGCTAAACTGAACGTGAGAATGGCAAGAATGGGTAGCACGTAAAGTTTTCTTTTCATAATGATTGTCTCCTTAAAAAATACTTACAACCATTATAGCCTATTTTAGATAAAAAAAGAAGAGCCCGAGGCTCTCTTTTCTTATCTTTTAAAGAACTGCACGCATGCGTGCTTGGTTGTTTTCAACCTCTCGAATCGCTCTTGGTAAGAAGGCTCGGATATCATCTTCCTTATAGCCCACTTGCAATCGCTTATCATCAATCAAGATGGGGCTCTTGAGAATACGTGGATTGTTCTGGATAAGATCCACAACCTGACTCAAACTCAGGTCTTCAATATCAAAATCAAGCGCTCTGGCATAGCGGTTTTTTGAGGATACGATGCTCTCCACACCATCCTCGGTCTTAGATAGGATATTGAGGATCTCTTCCTTAGTCAATCCTTCCTTGCCTAGATTTTGTTCTTTATAGGGTAATTGGTGGTTGTTCAACCATGTTTTAGCTTTTTTACAACTTGTACAACTAGAAATTGTATAAATCTTAATCATGTCTCTTCTCTCTTTCTATCGCATGATAGACATATTATAGCACGCTTTCCTGGAAGAAAACATAGGTCGGAGGACCTATTTTAAAATTGTCAACTAAAAAACTTAAAAACAAAACGAAAAGGACTCAGTCCAGTACAATAACAGGACTGAATCCCTTCAACATGCTTGTCCAACTTTTTAAAGTCAGTACAAGATAAGCTTTTTAATCTTCAATTTCGATTGTATCTAAATCTAAAGCCAGTTCTTGATTATCATCAGCTTCTTGTGCTGACTCTTCTTGTAGGGGCGCTTCTGATTTTTCAAGATCCTCAATTAAGCCATATTTTATACGAACTTGGCGATCGATCTCTTCGAAAATTTCTGGATTGTCTGCTAGGAATTTCTTAGCATTTTCAGATCCTTGACCAATCTTTTCTCCATTGTAAGAATACCAAGCTCCCGCTTTTTGGATGATATCCATGTCCGTTGCAATCTTGACCAATTCACCTGTGCGTGAGATGCCTTCGCCATACATGATTTCCACTTCGGCTACCTTAAATGGTGGCGCCACCTTGTTTTTAACAACCTTGATTTTTGTTTCTTTACCGATGCTCTGGTCTTTTTGCTCACCTGTTCCCTTGATTTGTGTGCTTCCACGAACGTCTAAGCGAACGGAAGAATAAAACTTAAGGGCACGTCCACCGGGAGTCGTCTCAGGATTTCCGAACATGACACCCACTTTTTCACGCAACTGGTTGATAAAAATAGCAATGGTTTTGGTCTTATTGATAGAGGCAGAGAGCTTGCGCATAGCCTGACTCATCATACGAGCCTGCAATCCCACATGGCTATCACCGATATCACCATCGATTTCAGCACGTGGAACAAGGGCTGCAACCGAGTCCACAACAACCAAGTCAACAGCACCAGAATCAATCAGCTTACCTGCAATTTCCAATCCTTGTTCACCAGAATCCGGTTGAGACAAGAGAAGTTCGTCAATATTAACTCCTAAAGCTGCGGCATAAGCGGGATCAAGGGCATGCTCAGCATCGATAAAAGCAGCGATCCCACCTTCTTTTTGGGCTTGAGCTACAGCATGAAGGGCGACAGTCGTCTTACCTGAGGACTCCGGTCCGTAGATTTCAATGATACGTCCTTTAGGGTAGCCGCCTGCTCCTAAAGCAATATCTAGAGCCAGGCTACCTGAACTCATGACTTGAACCTTTTGCTCAGCACGCTCACCAAGCTTCATAATAGCACCTTTACCAAAGTCTTTTTCGATATTTTTTAAGGCATCATCTAAGGCTTTTTTGCGCTCATCCCCAAACTTTTTGGATACTTCTTCAGTTTTTTTTGCTTTTTTCGCCAATGTCACTCTCCTAGTTTTTTTTCTGTTTAGTATTAGTTATTATACTAAATTTTTATCATTTAATAAAGTTTTTCGTATGAAATCAAAGGCATGTAAAACAGCGATATCTCGAACATCTGAGCGGGAGCGTCCTGCGATGTTAATTTCTTTGCTGATCGTTTGAGTAGGGGTAGACAGTCCAATGAATACTGTCCCTGCTGGATGCCCCTCTAAAGCATCTGGTCCTGCTGCACCTGTCAAGGAGACAGCAATATCAGCTCCTGTTTGAACACGGGCACCCTGTGCCATTTGCTCCGCTGTATACTTGCTCACAACCCCATGCTTGGTCAAGGCTTCTAGATCAAGACCTAGCATTTTAGCTTTTTCTTCTATACTATAGGTGATAAAACCACCGTTAAAAATCTGAGAAGCTCCTGGAAAATCTGCCAGTCTAGCTTGAAGACGACCGGCTGTCAAGCTCTCTGCAGCACTCAATGTCAGCCCTCGTTCTTTAAGGAGGGTTACCACTACTTCAGCTAGAGAATTATCATCTCCATAGCCGTAAAAATAATCGGACAAGGGGCGGTCTTCGAGGGATTTGATCGTCATGATCTGACGCTCTAGCCGTTCTAACTTATCATCAGCTGCTGACTGGCTCTCTGCCTTTGTTGATAGGCGGAGTGTCACCTCACCTGTCTTAGCGTAGGGGGCTAAAGTAGGGTCTGTTTGAGACTGAATCAGATCATCTAAAACAGTAACCAACTGGCTCTCTCCGATACCAAAAAAACGCAATACTCGGGAGTAAAGCTGCTGATGATGCTTGTCTAGCATAGGAATAAGCTGCTCTTGGACCATGGGCTTTAGCTCACTTGGAGGGCCAGGTAAGATGATGTAAGTCACTCCCTTTTCCTCCAAATAGCCTCCAACTGCGAGACCTGTCCGATTGGGAAGCGGCTTAGCACCGTCAATAATCTGGGCTTGTCGCTCATTGTTTGGCGTACGAGAGCTGGATGGCCGACTAGCAAAAAACTGATCTAAACGCTCTTGCGCTTGTGGATCAAAGACCAAGGACTTTTCTAAATAATTAGCCAAGGTTTGCTTGGTTAAATCGTCCTCAGTTGGTCCCAGCCCCCCGCATAGGACAATAAGGTCACTGCGATGACTGGCTAAATCAATAACTGATAGCAGGCGCTCTTCATTGTCTCCGACAGCTGTCTGGAAGTAGACATCGATTCCCAGCTCAGCAAACCTCTCTGATAAATACTGGGCATTGGTGTTGACGATCTGACCTGTTAGAATTTCTGTACCGACAGCAATAATTTCTGCTTTCATGATGCCTCCTCTTATTTATACGTATTTTATTTTCATTGTAACAAAAAAAGTTGCTTATATTCCCTTCTTGATAGACTATTTTCAGAAAAATTCTGCAGAATTCAGAAATCTCTCTGCTTATTGTCCCATCATAAGAGAGGTCTTGGGGCATTTTGAATGATTAATTTTTGAAAAAATCGATTTATTTTGACCGTTTAGGGTGAAAAATGAACCGTTTAGGCAAAAGTGCTATATCAATCTAAATTTTAGGTATAATAAATGAGTCGGTAGATAGCCGAAAATATGAAGATAGAGATGTTGAATGCCTTACAGATCTATTTTTATCAAAACTAACAAGGAGATACTATGAGTATTTTAGAACTAAAACGGATTCGTAAATCTTATTATTTAGGTAAGGAAGAATTTCCTGTTCTTAAAGGGATTAACCTAACTTTTGACCAAGGGGATTTTATCAGTATTCTTGGAGAATCAGGTGGTGGTAAGTCAACCTTGATGAACATTATCGGCGGCTTGGATCGCAACTATTCAGGGGAAGTCATTGTCAACGGCCAACGCCAGAAAGGTAAGCGTGAGAAAGCCATGGATGACTACCGCCGAAAAACAGTCGGCTTTATCTTCCAGTCGTTTAACTTGGTCAACTATCTCAGTGTTTTAGACAATGTCTTGACCAGTCTAAAAATGACCAAGCTTTCTCACAAGGATCAGATTAAACAGGCTGAAAAATTATTGAAGCAGGTTGGGCTTTATGATCATCGTAAGAAAAAGCCGAGTCAGCTCTCTGGCGGTCAGAAGCAAAGGGTGGCTATTGCTCGTGCCCTAGCGAGTGACCCTGAGATTATCATTGCAGATGAACCAACAGGGGCTCTGGACCAAAACAATACCCAAGAAGTTCTGAATCTGTTACAAGATATTGCTAAATCTGGTAAAACAGTTATCGTCGTTACCCACTCTCAAGATGTAGCCAAGGCCGGTACACGCATCGTTCACTTAGATGACGGTATCATTACGGATGATGAGCGTTTACGCGAACCTTTTGCCCAGCCCG
This sequence comes from Streptococcus sp. ALY_211, assembly GCF_058314555.1. NCBI lineage: Bacteria > Bacillati > Bacillota > Bacilli > Lactobacillales > Streptococcaceae > Streptococcus > Streptococcus sp. ALY_211. Next base: position 178,104 of record NZ_JBZFUN010000002.1, read on the forward strand.
ATGAAATCTCAGAGCTTCCATCTAAGCCGCTGAATCGCTCAGCTAGTTGGAAGATGGCTTGGTCACACTTCAAAAATGCCTGGAAGCAAAATTTGATCATTACTATCGGGATGGCCATTGGACTTTTTTCAGTCATGTTCTTCCTAGGATTAGGGACTGGGGCTAGAAATTATATGGATAGTTTTATTGGGGACATCGCAAACCCCAAGGCCTTCCAGGTAACGCTAAGGGACATAGACGCTGCCACTAGCACAGGAATGAGCACGGCTGATAAGAAAAAAATTGATAAGGTAGATCATGTTACAAAGACTGAGTACGGCTATGTTGCCAATACCTTTAATTTGTCTTATAAAGGTAAGACCGTACAGTCTAGCCTTTTGCAGAGCGCCAATGATACGATTCCTAAAGACACCCTGTCTAATAAAAAGATGCCTAAGGGAAACGAAATCGTTATTGATAGAGCTTATGCCAAGAAAAATATCGATAAAGATACTAAAAAGGCTATTGGTAAAACCGTTACTTTGAGTATCACAGCCCTAGGAACTAACAAGCAGCCTGTCACTATCACCAAGGACTATAAAGTCGTGGGAACCACTGATCAAATGACCATTGTCTCCTACGACAGCTTAAAAGAAGCTGCTACTGAGCAAAAGGCTCAACTCAATCCTAATTTTATAACGGTCAGCGTTGATGATCTCAATCATACTCAGACTGCTGAAGATGCGATCAAGGGTATGAAAAAAGATGGTAAAGCCATTTACAGCATCACTGGTATCGGTGAAAGTTTAGATTCTATCAAGGAAATCACCTATATTGTCGGTGTCGTCCTTGCTCTAGTTGCCGGTATCTCACTGCTGGTCAGCATTCTTATGATCGTGGCGACAACTTATATGAGTGTCTCTGAGCGGACGAAGGAAATTGGTGTGCTTCGGGCTATGGGGGCTCGTCGCAAAGATATCCGTCGTCTCTTTGTCAATGAAAGTTTACTGCTTGGCATTAGTGCTAGTCTCTTGGCTATTTTAGTTGCCTTTGGCGTACAAATCCTAGTCAATAAATTGGTTTACAGCACTATCAAGTTTGACATTATCCAAATTACAGCTGGTACGCTTATTGCTACCGTGCTGATCGGGCTCTTAATTGCTCTTATCGCTAGTCTGGCGCCATCTAGTAAAGCAGCTCGCCTTAATCCTATAGATGCTTTGGCCAGCGAATAATTTTCTGAATACTATTAAAACCCTAGAGGAGATTAATCCTTCTAGGGTTTTTGTGATTTTTGATACCCATATAGTGTATTGATCTATTTTGCTTTGAGGGATTTCAGTCATTAATTAACCAACCAAAGAAAAGCTATGTGGTTCTTTTGGATTGTCGTAGTAATTGTTGGAAGTTGTTTGTCCTTAGATATGTTATAATGTCGTTGGCACAAGTAACACCGCCTTAGATTGGAGGTGAGTTGCCAATGTGGCACGATATCTTCATATATGTCATCGCACCGATTGTAGTCGGGGTAGTGTTAGCACTATTCTCTAATTGGCTAGATAAGAGAGACGATGATTAGTGTGCCTCTGGCCCGGACGCAGTATTCGCAGCTGCGCAAAAAAAGCCTTAGCTTGGCAGAGCTAGGGCTTTTTCCGTTGCCTAATGTTAAGGCACGACATCTTCATTCGCAGTATTATTGTATGTCTTTATTTTGTTTTTGTCAATTTTATTAATTTTTCTAGGATAAAAAAATTTTTTAAAACTGTAGAAATTCTGGTAAGGAATAATAAACTTTTGGCTATAAATGAAGATTGGAGGAGTTCATATGACAGAGATTTTGGTAACATGTTCTCAAAAGGATAGTTTAGAAAGTATTATTTATAATCACACGTATCTTCATGATCATTGATCAAGCCTGCGGCTTGCAGGAAGGAATAGACACAGACGGGACCTACAAATTTGAATCCTCGCTTTTTCAACTCTTTAGATACCTGTTCGGACAGCGCTGTCTTAGCTGGGACTTTGCGATAATCCTGAACCGAATTGTTAATGGTCTTATTATCAACAAACGACCAAATATAGCGATCAAACGATCCATAATCTTTTTGAATGTTGAGGAAGGCTTGCGCATTGGTTCTGGTCGCATAGATTTTCAGGCGATTGCGAACAACGGCTGGATTTTCCAAGATAGCTTCTAGATCATCATCACTCATAGCAGCGACGGTAGCAAGATGGTAGTCGTGGAAAGCCTCTTTGAAAGCCGCTCGCTTGTTGAGAATGGTCTCCCAAGATAAACCAGCTTGATAGGTTTCTAAGCAAAGAAGCTCAAATAATGCCCGCTCATCATGAAGGGGCTTCCCCCACTCTTGATCATGGTAGCTGACATATAAAGGATTGGTTAGCTTGGCCCAACCACAGCGCTTACTCATAAGGGCTCCTTTCTCTTCTTAGGTCTTATTTCATTAGCATCTTGAGAGCTTGCTTGATATAGTTCTCTGTACTTTCTTGTGTGCCTTCAAAAAAGGCTTTTACCTTCTTAAGCTCTGATGCTTTGTAGCCCAGAGCTTGTAAGGCTTCCATTGCTTCGTCTAGTTCCTGGTTAACCGAACTTGAAGCTGCTGAAGAAGCTGTATCAGACTGTGATAAGGCCACAAATTTGCCAGCAAGATCCAGTACCATTTGCTGGGCTGTCTTTTTTCCGATCTTGGGAAACTTGCTTAAATACTTGATATCACTATTTTCGATAGCTGTCACCAAGCCGTCATTGTCATTGACAGCTACAATGGCCAAAGCTGTCGTAGGACCGATACCGGATACGGAAATTAGCTTAAGAAAGACGTTTTTTTCTGTCTCACTGTGAAAGCCATAGAGAAGCTGGGCATCCTCACGGACTACATGATGGAGGTAGATCTGAACAGCCTGATTCATCTGGTCAGAAAATGAATAAGGGTTAGCTACATTGATGACATAGCCGATACCTCCGGCTTCCACTACGATATAAGTGGCCGTAATTTTAGTTAACTGGCCCTTAATATAATCATACATGACTGATCCTCTCATAACTATTGATTTTACTATTGTATCACAAGTCTATAAAGGCATGTGTCAACTTGAACTTAAAGGCTCAGTGTCATTATCCCAGGCCAAAGAATTAGGCTAATACTTCCCTAATTCTCTCAGACTAGTATGATTCTCTTGAATGCGGCGAAACATCTTTTCCATGTCTGCTTGAGTAAAGTTGACAAGTACTGGTCGACCGTGCGGACAGTTATAAGGATTTTGACACTGAGCTAATTGAAGGAGAAGGTGACGAGCAGAGTAATCATCAAGAGCATGATTAGCCTTGATAGAACGTTTACAGCTCATCATGATGGCCAATTCTGCTCGGTACTTCTTGATAGAAACCTCATCGGTTAGTAACAACATGTCGCACATCTCATAAATACCAGATTCGATTTCTTCTTCTTTCATCCAAATGGGATGTTCACGCAGAATAAAAGTATTATCTCCATAAGGTTCAAGATAAATGCCCACTTCATTTAAGACGGACATTTTTTCCTGAAGATTGATGGCATCATCAGGCATAAACTCGAACAGATAAGGAACCAGCAACTGTTGTAAACTGCTGTCAACTTCACCGATCTTTTCTCGGTAATATTCATATTTTACCCGTTCTTGGGCAGCATGCTGGTCGATAATATAGAGACCGCCCTTACCTTGGGCAAAGAGGTAGGTTCCTTGCATTTGTCCAAAATAATCTAATTCTGGAAATTGTGACGCTTCTTCATTATCTAAACGCTCTAATAAGCGCTCAGCCTGAGTTTTTTTACTAAAATCTATTTCAGGATGTTCGTGGCCATCTGTATGATGGCTTGATCGTTGAGCCCGCTTAACTTTTGGCTTGACAGGGTCTGATAATGGCTTGTCATCATTGTCAATTTGGTTGACAGAAGAATCAGAATGACTTTCTGCAATAGTTGTCACTAAATCTTGATCTTGACTAGCATAAGAGACATCAGCTTGTCTAAGAGGTAGGCTTGTCTGAATCGTGGTATTTTTTTGACGTACACTTGATTTAGCCAGGTTGTCAAGTGCATCTGGAATCAGATCTTGCTCACGAAGACTAGCTGCTATAGCTTGGCTGATCAGGGCCATCAGCTCACGTTCTTTAGAAATCCGAACCTCTTGCTTGGTCGGGTGGACATTGACATCGGCTAAGTAGGGATCAATCTGAATATCAAGAACTGCCAGCGGGAATCGCCCGACCATGAGTTTGGAGCCGTAGCCATCAAGAATGGCTCGGTTAAGCAGAAAATTTTTGATATAGCGGCCATTAATCAAAATCGTGATGTAATTCCGATTAGCCCTCGTCAGCTCAGGTAAACTGATATAACCTGACACCTCAAAATCGAGATCCGACGCTGATATCTCAATCATTCTCTTGGCTGTATTAATCCCATAGATACCTGCAATTGCCTGACGGAGATCCCCACTGCCTGCGGTCTTGGTCAATTCTCGGCCATCATGCCTCAGAGTGAAAGCTATTTCCGGGTGAGCCATACTTTGGCGATTGATCACATCAACTATGTGGGCCAGTTCTGCTTGCAAGGACTTCATATATTTGAGACGAGCTGGTGTATTATAAAAGAGATCCTCCACAGTAATCTTAGTCCCTACAGGCGTACTGATAGGCTCTTGCTTTTCGATCTCACCACCCTTTGATACAAGCAGGGTTCCATGCTTCGCCCCTTGAGTAGCCGTCTTAATCGTCAGATGACTAATGGAGGCGATCGAAGGAAGGGCCTCGCCCCTAAAACCAAGCGTTCGGATACGAAAGAGATCGGCTTGATTTTTAATTTTACTTGTTGCATGCCTGCGTAAACTCAAAGCAACATCGTCTTCTTCAATGCCTTGGCCATTGTCTATGACCTGAATTTTTTTAAGCCCCGATTCCTCAATTTCCACTGTGATTTGATTGCTGCCAGCATCAATAGCATTCTCTACTAGTTCTTTGACGACACTGCTGGGTCTTTCGATAACCTCACCTGCAGCGATCTGATTAGCCAACACCTCAGGTAGCTCAATAATATGTGACATGTTTTTCCTCGCTTTGCTAAGCTAGTGCTTTAGCTTCTTTAGGTCAATTTTTTTAGTTCAAAGAGGGCATTCATGGCATCTAGGGGAGTCATATTAACCACGTCTAGATTTTTTAAAGTTGCTAGCAACTGAGCTGTATCTGGCTCTTCTTCAAAGAGAGACAACTGACCATCAGGTTGACGCTCTTTGATCTGACTAGCTGAACTACCTAGGCTCTCTTTTGGCCTTAAATCAGCCGCATGTGCTTCTAAGTCTGTCAAAATATTATCAGCACGTCCCAATAACTCAGTCGGTAGACCAGCAATTTTAGCTACATGGATACCATAGGACTTGTCCGCAGAACCATCTGTTATTTTGTGTAAAAAGGTGACATGGCCGTCTTTCTCAAGTGTTGCAACATGAACATTGACTAACTTTGTCAAGCTGTTTGACAGAGCTGTCAACTCATGATAATGGGTTGCAAACAGCGTTTTAGCCCCAATGTGATCATGAATATACTCGATAATCGACTGAGCCAGAGCCATCCCATCGTAGGTAGCTGTTCCTCGACCGAGCTCATCAAAAAGAATCAATGATTGTTTTGTGGCACGTTGGAGCGCCATATTGGCCTCCATCATCTCTACCATAAAGGTCGATTGCCCAGAAATCAGATCATCCGCCGCTCCTATACGGGTGTATATAGCGTCAAATACTGGAAGACTGGCGGACTCAGCTGCAACAAAAGATCCTAATTGTGCCATGATAACACTAAGGGCCAACTGTCTCATATAAGTGGACTTCCCACTCATATTTGGCCCTGTGATGAGCTGAATAGCTGTTTGGCTGTCCAATTTAATTGTATTAGGGATGTATTCTTGAGTCCCCATGACTTTCTCAACAACAGCATGGCGGCCTTTTATAAAAGCAACTTGGTCTTGGCTGTTAAAGTCGGGGCGGACATAATGATTAGTTTCCGCTACACTAGCTAGACTTTGGAGGACATCCACCGATGCAATTCCCTTGGCCAGGTCTTGAAGACGCTGGATGTATTTTTCAACCTGATTGCGTATCGTCATAAAGATGTCGTATTCTAAGTTAGCTGATTGCTCACGCGCTTCCAGAATATCGCCTTCAATCTTGGCTAATTCTTGAGTACCAAATCGTTCTGAATTTTTCAGTGTTGCCTTTCTGAAAAAGTGGTCAGGGACTAGATCCAAGTGGGAGTTCGTGACATGAAAGTAATAGCCATCCTTACGGTTGTAGTCAATCTTGAGCGTAGCTATGCCACTAGCCTTGCGCTCCTTGGCCTCTATATCTGCTATCCAGCTCGTCCCTTCACGCATGACTTGACGGTAATGATCCAAGCGCTCATCAAAGCCGGTCTTGATCATACCGCCATCTGTAATCGTCGCTGGGGCATCGCTATCTATTGCTGAATGAATCAGATGTTCCAGCTCTACTAGGGGATCAATGGCCTGATTTAGCTCATCGATGGCAGGATCATCAAAACTGTCCAAGATAGCCTTGATCGTCGGTACTTGGGACAAAGTTTGCCCTAACTGCAGCAGATCCTTGGGGTTGGCCTTGCCAAAAGATACACGACTCGCTAAGCGCTCGATATCGTAAACACCTTTAAGACTGTCTGCTAAATCACTACGCTCAAAAAAATGCGATAGGAAGACCTCAACGACTTCCTGACGCTTTGTAATCTTCTCTAAACTCACCAAGGGACGATCGATCCAAGTGCGCAAGAGACGCATCCCCATAGCCGTCTTGGTGTCATCTAGCAGCCAAAAGAGGGAACCATGTTTTTTATGCGTCCGTGCATTCTCAAGAAGATCCAAGCTAGACTTGGTCGCATAGGTCATTTGTAAATAGTCCTTGATTTCATAATGGACAAGCTTTTGCAGGTGGGTCAGCTCACGCATCTGGGTCTTGTGGACATACTGCAATAATTTACCAGCTACTTGTCTTTCCACCTCTGTCAAGCTCTCATCAAGCAACTGGGCATGGTCAAACACACTGTCTTCTGGTGATAGCAAGAGATTCATTTGCTTAGTCAGTACTGCTTCTTGTTTGTCATCTAGTGTAAAGCCAAGAACGACTTCACGTGCCTTAAGATTTTGAATCTCACTGCAAACAGCACTAAAGTCACTCAGACTCGTGGCATAAAACTCACCAGTTGATAGATCCATATAAGATAGACCAAAATCCCCGTCCAGATAGTCAATCGCAACCAAAAAGTTATTGGCACTATCAGGCTTAGTCGAGTCAACAGCTGTCCCTGGTGTAATGACTTGGACCACCTCTCGCTTAACAACACCTACAGCCTTCTTAGGATCCTCCATCTGTTCTGCAATGGCGACCTTATAACCCAGATCAACTAGGGTATCAATATATTGCTGAGCAGAGTGGTAGGGGACTCCTGCCATGGGAATGGGATTTTCAGCATTTTTATTGCGGCTGGTCAGACTGATCTCTAGTATCTGGGCCGCCTTAGTCGCATCCTCATAAAAGAGCTCATAAAAATCTCCCATGCGAAAAAGCAAAAAAGCATCAGGATAATCTTCCTTGATGTCTATATATTGCTGCATGCCTGGTGAAATTTTAGCCTGGGCCATGGGTCAACTCCTTGTTTACTTTCTCTTCGATGGTCTTGGTTACATATTGCAAAAGATCACTGGCATCCTGCATTTTTTCCCGATAATCTTGGACAATAGGCAATTCTGATAAGTTATGCTCCAAATCATCCGCTTGTCGGGCAGCATATCCTGCAGCATTGGGTTTATCGATCTTGTCAAACAAGACTGCCTCCTGCTGAAATGCTTTCATCTGTCCTGATAACTCTTGTAAATCTGGTAGGGCTTGAATCTTAGCCTCAGCAGCCTGATAAGCACGAACGCTCTCATGGGAAGCCAGCAGATTTTGCAAGACTGCTATTTCTTCCTGTAAATCGCTCATGGCTGCAACTCACTCTCAATAGCTTGCGCCTTGCTCTCATCCTTACAGATAATGATCAGGGTATCTGCACCTGCCAGTGTGCCTAGGATCTCTTCTCGCTCCTCTTGATCGATAATATTAGCTAGGACATCTGCTTCCCCTAGCTCTGTTGAGCAAACTACGATAAAACTAGCCCTTGAAACTTTTTTGATATGACTCTTAGCAGCATCTGCCAGATAAGACTGGGGTTCGTCTGCCAAGCTGTAATAGAGCTTGCCATTATCATCACGACGCTTGAGCAATCCAATCTCCCTCAAATCCCTAGATAGGGTCGCTTGGGTAACAGCAATACCTTGTTCAGATAGATAATTTTTGATTTCTTCTTGGGTTCCTACACGCTCATTTTGGATAATAGTTTTAATTTTATCTTGACGCTCTCGCTTGTTCATAATAACCCTCGTAATTTTCTCTTGAATGTGCTTGTATTATACCAGAAATAGAGGATTTTTTCATGGCGTAAACCCTTAAGAAACCAGTGATTTTAGGGGAAAAATCGGGCCGTTTATGTTACAATGAATTGAAATACTATCACAGGAGAATATCATGGATCACAAACTTCTTATTGCTCAAGAAATCAATGCGGCTCAACCTGATCTAGCCCTTGAAGATATCATCAATCTATTAGAAACACCTAAAAATGCTAGTATGGGGGACCTTGCCTTCCCTGCCTTCTCTTTGGCAAAATCCTTACGCAAGGCACCGCAAATCATCGCCAGTGATATAGCCGATGCCATCAACCCAGAAAAATTCGAAAAGGTTCAAGCAGTCGGGCCTTATGTCAACTTTTTTCTCGATAAATCTGTCATTTCGCAAACTGTCCTCCATCAAGTCATCTCACAAGGCAGTCATTACGCTGACCAAGATGAAGGGCAAGGGCGCCATGTCACTTTAGATATGTCCAGTCCCAATATTGCTAAGCCTTTTTCCATCGGTCATCTGCGCTCCACTGTTATCGGCGACAGCCTGGCTCATATTTTTGAAAAGATGGGCTATCAGCCTGTAAAAATCAATCACCTAGGCGATTGGGGCAAACAGTTTGGTATGCTGATCGTCGCTTACAAAAAATGGGGAGACGAGGCAGCAGTCCGAGCCAATCCAATCAGTGAATTGCTCAAACTCTATGTTCGTATCAATGAGGCTGCCAAGGAAAATCCAGCATTGGATGAGGAAGCACGTGATTGGTTCCGCAAGCTAGAAGCTGGCGATCAGGAGGCACTCTCGTTATGGCAATGGTTCCGAGATGAAAGTTTAGTAGAATTCAACCGTTTGTATGATGAGTTAGGAGTGGACTTTGATAGCTTTAATGGTGAAGCCTTCTACAATGATAAGATGGATGAAGTCGTTGCTATCCTTGAAGATAAGGGCCTCCTCAAAGAATCACAGGGAGCACAGATCGTTGATCTAACAGATGATGGGATCGAGCAGCCTGCTTTGATCAAAAAATCTGATGGGGCCACCCTCTATATTACCCGTGATATCGCTGCTGCCCTCTATCGTAAACGCACCTATGACTTTGCCAAGTCCATCTACGTCGTCGGGAACGAACAAGCCGGTCACTTCAAACAACTCAAGGCTGTTTTGAATAAGATGGGATATGACTGGTCAAATACCTTGGTACATGTGCCATTTGGCCTAGTCACAAAGGATGGTAAGAAACTCTCAACCCGTAAAGGTAATGTTATCCTTCTGGAACCTACTATCGCAGAGGCTATCAAACGTGCCCAGGATCAGATCAATTCTAAAAATCCTGATCTTGCTAACAAAGATAAGGTCGCACATGCCGTCGGGGTCGGTGCCATCAAATTCTACGACCTCAAAACCGATCGTCTCAACGGCTACGACTTTGATCTAGAAGCCATGGTCTCCTTTGAAGGGGAGACCGGTCCCTATGTTCAGTATGCCTATGCGCGTATCCAGTCCATCCTTCGCAAGGCTCAGTTCTCGCCTAATTCCCAAGCTGATTACTATCTCAATGATGATGAAAGCTGGGAAATCATCAAACTCCTGCAAGACTTTCCACGTCTGATTCAGCGAGCAGCCAACAATTTTGAGCCCTCAATCCTAGCAAAATTCGCTATTAGCTTGGCTCAAGCCTTCAATAAATATTACGCCCATACACGCATCCTAGATAATGGTCCAGAGCAGGACAGTCGCCTAGCTCTCAGCTACGCTACAGCTACTGTTCTGAAAGAAGCCCTGCGTCTCTTAGGCGTCCAGGCACCAGAAGAAATGTAATAAATCGCCTTTAGTTGGGAAATGTTTACAATTTTTGCTAGAAGGCACTTGCTGCTCGCTATGTTAGCAAAAGGCACAAAAAGACCTCTCCTTGAAGGAGAGGTCTTTTTATCAACTCTGATTGTCATCTGCAAAGCGGCCAAGGATATGAACATCCTCAGAGATAGACACAAAGGCCTTGGGATCTGCTTTTTTCATGACATCTTTGAAATCTGGGTATTCTTCTCGAGTTATGATTGTGATCAAAACTGATTTTTGCTCATGTTTATACGTTCCTTCGGCATCATTGATCCGTGTCACCCCCCGATGGAGCTGCTTGTGGATCTTCTTGATGACATGGTCAGGACAGCTGGTGACAATCAGTGCCTGCATTTTCTTTTGTTTCGTAAATAGGGCGTCTGTCATCCGGCTGGAAACAAAGATAGTCACCATAGAATATAGGGCGTACTTCCATCCAAACAAAATGGCTGCCAAAATCATGATAACACCGTTGACAGCTAAGGAAATCGTTCCAACATCCCGTCCTGTTTTCTTACGTACATACAGACTGATAATATCCGTTCCACCACTTGAAATTCGGGCACGTAGACCGTAACCTATGCCGATTCCCATGATTAAACCACCAAAAATGGCGTTAATCATAGGATCTGATGTTAGAGAAATCTGGGGCATAAACTGGATAAAGAGGGAACTAACTGTTACGGTTATAAAGGTAAAGATGGTAAAACGATGCCCAATTCGATACCAGGCTAAAAGCATCAAGGGGATATTGATAGCGTAAAAAGCAAGGGCTACCGGTATTGTAAAGCCAATAAAACGCTCACTAATAGCAGATAGGACCTGGGCAAAGCCCGTTGCACCACTGGAATAGACATGACCGGGCTGAAAGAAGAAATTAACCGCAATACTAGAAAGCAGACCATATACCAGAGAGGCTGAAATCTTCTCAGCATACTTCTCCTTAGAAATACTTCTCACCGCATGCCAAAGTCCAACTTTTTTAGCCGCCTTACCGACAAGATATTTAATATGTCTTTTAGAATCGTTTGCATTCATGATGATTAATCTTGTTTAGCAGCTACCTCAAGGGCTAATTCGTCTAATTGTTTACCTGACACTAGACTTGGGGCTTGGGTCATAGGATCTGATGCCTTATTATTCTTAGGGAAGGCGATCACTTCACGGATATTATCCTCACTAGCTAAAATCATGACGAAGCGATCCAAACCAATAGCAAGTCCGCCATGAGGAGGGAAACCATAGTCCATAGCTTCAAGTAAGAAGCCAAATTGCTCATTAGCAGACTCAGCGCTAAAGCCAAGTGCTTTCAGCATGCGCTCTTGCAAGTCTTTCTGATTGATACGCAAGCTACCTCCGCCAAGCTCATAGCCATTCAGGACAATATCATAAGCCACAGCACGAACTTTGGCTAAATCGCCTTCAAGTTCATGAGCAGACTCTGCTGTCGGCAGGGTAAATGGGTGGTGGGCTGACATATAGCGCCCTTCTTCTTCAGACCATTCAAACATTGGCCAGTCAACTACCCACAGGAAGTTGTAAAGAGAGGCGTCAACCATGTCAAGGTCCTTAGCTAAGCGAGTTCGCAAACCACCCAGAGTAGTATTAGCTACCTCAAGTGTGTCAGCGACAAAGAGAATCAAGTCATTGTCAACAGCCTGTAAACGATCTGTCAAATCACTGGCAATAGCTGTTAAAAATTTGGCCACCGGTCCAGTAAGCTCACCATCGGTGACCTTGACCCAAGCCAAGCCTTTAGCACCGTATTGTTTGGCCACTTCTGTCAATTTATCAATATCTTTACGAGAATATTTATCGGCAGCATCCTTAACCACGATAGCTTTAACGGCTGGAGCTTCTGCGAAAACCTTAAATTCACTATCTTTTACAAGATCTGTCAAATCTTGTAAGAGCATATCAAAACGTGTGTCTGGCTTATCTGAGCCATAGTTGTTCATGGCATCATCATAGCTCATCCGTGGGAATGGCAGGGAAACGTCAATCCCTTTAGTTTCCTTCATAACACGCGCAATCAAGCCCTCTGTAATATCTTGGATCTCTTGATCATCAAGGAAGGAGGTTTCCAAGTCAATCTGTGTAAACTCAGGTTGACGGTCTCCACGTAGGTCTTCATCACGGAAACACTTAACGATTTGATAGTAGCGGTCAAAACCAGCATTCATCAGTAGCTGCTTGGTTATCTGTGGACTTTGTGGCAAGGCATAGAAATGTCCTTGGCTAATACGTGAAGGCACTAGATAATCCCGTGCTCCTTCTGGGGTTGACTTGGTCAACATGGGAGTTTCCACATCGATGAACTCAAGCTCGTCCAAGTAGTTGCGAACACTGTGAGTAACCTTGGCACGGAGCTTTAGATTGTCCAGCATCTTAGGTCTACGCAGGTCAAGGTAACGATAACGCAAACGGTTATCATCCGTCATTTCCGCATCATCCTTGATTTCAAATGGCGTTGTCTTAGCTGAATTTAGCACTGCTAGATCGCTGACATGTAATTCAACATGACCAGTAGGCAACTTATCATTAGCTTGCTCACGCGCCTGAACAGTACCTGCCACTTCGATAACATACTCGCTACGCAGACTCTCAGCCGTAGCCATCACCTCGCTAGAAACTTGCTCAGGATTAATGACTAACTGCATAATGCCTTCGCGGTCTCGCAGATCAATGAAGATCAAACCACCAAGGTCACGACGGCGGGACACCCATCCCTTTAAAACCAACTGACTGCCAATATGCTCACTACGGACACGCCCCGCATACATACTACGTTTCATACTTGAAATACCAAGCCCAGTTGGGCTTTTTCCTTTCTCTATCTGAGTTTTTGCATTCCTATCTATTATAGCAAAATGCACACTAAAACCCCACCCATCGTGTGAGGTTTTTCTTACTTTCCAAAAGCTGCTAGCAAATCGCTAGTGTCTACAAATTCTTCCTGAAATTCCTCAATGTCATCAAACTCATACTCAGCTTCCTCAGCCAAGTGGTTCCAGCGAAAACCATAGACATCCTCTATAGTCACGCCCCATTCGTCAGTCTCCTCGTCATATTGCCAGCCTAAATAGCGCTCAGCTGGCTTAAAGACAAGGACAACTGTCTGGTAATCGTGCTCCCATTGCTGTCCTAAGAACTGTTGGCACATGGCATGATCACTCGCTTTTTCACCGTTAAACCATGGGATTTCATGCTTGTCTAAATAAGCAATCAACTGCCAAAATTGCTGCTGAAAGTGAATCGGCTGATGACGGTCAAAGCCCAGACTAAAGGTTTGTTGTTCTTTCAATAACTGTTCAATACTGGTCACGATACTCTCCTATAGGCTTAAACCTTGTTCTTATTTTTGAATTTTTGCCAAAACCGCAACAAAGTCTGTCGTAATTTCCTCAAAGCTAGCAAGTACTTCTTGGCGTGTTTGATTGTCTTTGATGGCAACTTCACCGGTTTCAACTTCACTCTCACCCAAAGTTATGATCGTCTTAGCCTTGAATGTATCTGCTGACTTGAACTGGGCCTTGATCTTACGGCCTAGATAATCACGCTCAGCCTTAAACCCTTGCTGACGAAGGGCTTGAACGATCTCGAGCGCCTTAAGATTAGCACCATCACCAAGAACGGCTAGGTAGACATCCAGATCTTCATCGATTGGAAGTGAGATGCCTTGCTTATCCAGAACCAGCAAGAGGCGTTCAATCCCTAAACCAAAGCCAAATCCTGGAGTTTGCGGACCATCAAAATACTCAACTAAGCTATCATAACGGCCTCCCGCACAGATCGTTAGCTCTGTTTTATCAATAGTCGTGATGAACTCAAATATCGTATGGTTGTAGTAATCCAGCCCACGCACCATGTTGGTGTCAATCACATAAGGAATTTTTAAGGTCTCCAGCATCTGACGGACAGCGTCGAAATGCACTTGACTCTCTTCATCCAAGTAGTCCAAGATCGATGGCGCATGCTCAACAGCTGATTTATCCTCTTTTTCCTTAGAGTCCAGCACACGTAAAGGATTTTCATCCAAGCGTCGCTGACTGTCTTTTGAGAGCTGCTCACGCATGGGTTCCAGATAATCAATTAGGGCTTGACGATAAGCCAGGCGACTCTCAGAATTACCAAGGCTATTGAGGTGCAGGGTGACATTCTTAATACCCAGCTCATCAAAAAGCTGATAGGCCATGGCAATCGTTTCAACATCAGTTGCAGGATTGCTAGAACCAAAATTCTCTACGCCTATCTGATGGAACTCACGCAGACGGCCAGCCTGCGGACGCTCATAACGAAACATTGAGCCGATGTAGTACATCTTGGCAGGCTTCTGCACTTCAGGGGCAAAGAGCTTGTTTTCTACAAATGAACGCACAACTGGAGCTGTCCCTTCTGGACGCAAGGTGATGTGTCGGTCGCCCTTGTCGTGAAAATCGTACATCTCCTTGGTCACAATATCGGTCGTATCCCCGACCGAACGGCTGATCACCTCATAGTGCTCAAACATAGGGGTGCGAATCTCACCATAGTTGTACTTTTTAAACGTTTCACGTGCAACATTTTCTACATACTGCCACTTAGCACTCTCGGTAGGCAAGATATCCTGAGTTCCTTTTGGTTTTTGAAGTTTCATCATTAAATACAAGGGTCGAAAAAGCAGCGGTTAAAAATCTGAGAAATGATCCGTCATCTTGATACCTAGACTGGTCCATTTCCCATGCTTTCCGACCATATTCTATTCCTTTCATAGATTTCTATCAATGTCTTAAGGTGTGGCATGAATCACCGCCTGTATCACTACCAGGATTGATTTCAGTGCCCTTCTTTTATACCCATAGTTCCTTTTATTCTACCATAAAAACAGCTCCTCTAACAGCTAAAGTCATGTAAAAAGCCCCTAAAGGAGCTTTTGATAAACCGATGATTCTATTGCAACTTCGTATTGATAGCACCGATATCCCTTTTAATCATCACGTAGTTAAAGGTATAGATCGCCACATAGATAAGGCTGATGAGACCCAGCATGCCAAGCAGGCTTGTCACACTCAACTGGAACCATCTCAGATACCAGCCCGCTGCTAGAAGCGGGAGTACAATGCAGCTATAATGTAGACAAGTCAGCCAAAGTAAGGAATGCTTTTCTGCCTGGCGAAAGACAGAGCCAGCTACCCCCTGAGCCATGCCTAAGCCAGCAAAAATAACAAGCTGGATACCAACTGCGCTGATATCAGACTGAAACTGTTCCATAAAGGCAGGGACGGCGGGTGAAAAACCTCTACCGACAACGACGCTAGCAAAATAGGTGGCTAAATTACCCATCCCTAACCCCATTAAAGCATAGGCTAGCAATTTTCTGAGTATTTTCATGATATTTCCTCCTTCTCTAGTCATTACAACCCTAATGTCTCTTTAAAGGTCTTGAGAGAACGGCGGGAGACAAAGCTCTCACCACCAGTTTTCAAGGTGAGCTTGATCGTCCCTTTGATACTGAGATCCAATTTTTGGATAGCCCTGATATTAACAATCTCACCTTGAGAAATCTTGATGAAGTCTTTGGTCAGCTGCTCCTCTAATTGATAAATCCGGTATTTAGTCGTATAGAGCTTATCTGCTGTCTCTAGGAAAACTTTCTTATTCTCACTATAAATACGGATAATATCGGGGAGAGCTAAGAGATATACCTTTTCCATCCATACACCGGGCAGGTAGTCTGACTTCCCTTCGGCAAGATTGATAATCTGTTGAGTCTTACGATCAATGTGGGCTGCATAAATCTTGATCAATGTCTCTGCTAATCGAGAGTCTTTAATGACTTCCAGTTTCATGATAGCTCCTCCTTTTTTATTTAGTATAACTTATATTCTTTAGGAGGCCTATGACTTTCAGATAAACGGTTAATTTTTATGGATAAGCGGTTATATTAGGCAGAAAAACTGATTTTTTCTGTCAAGTAACTTTACTTTACAAAAATAATATGATAGACTGTTAGAGTTGATTTAAAATCAAGATTAATCTATTGGAGGAAACATACAAATGGCAGTACCTGCACGTCGCACGTCAAAAGCGAAAAAAAATAAACGTCGTACACACTACAATTTGACAGCTCCAACTGTTAAATTTGATGAAACTACTGGAGATTACTCACGTTCTCACCGTGTATCCCTTAAAGGATACTACAAGGGACGTAAGATCGCCAAAGCTAACGCAGCTGAATAATAGAAGGGAGATACCATGCGCGTCAATATCACACTTGAACACAAAGAATCTGGTGAACGCTTGTACCTTACTTCAAAAAACAAACGTAACACTCCAGACCGTCTGCAGTTGAAAAAATACTCACCAAAATTGCGTAAGCATGTGGTGTTCACTGAGGTGAAATAAAATAACACAAATAAAGCCTATGAAATCAATGTTTCAGGGGCTTTTTTGTTGACTATTAGTTTCAATTCTTAAAGAATTGATAAAAGTTTGGCATCAGTTGTGTAACGAGCTGTGTTGGCTCATAAAGGACGAATTTTTTAGCTTTTGTTGTTGTTAATAATTTAGCCTCTTTTAGAATCTGCAAATGTCTGGACACGCTGGAATTACTCATTAATAAAACTTGAGCCAAAGATTGTGTTGTACTTGGCTTATCAATGACATAATTCATAATTTGCAAACGGACAGGGTCACTCAAAGCTTTAAAAATAGTGATGAGGCTTTCCGGAGTAGAATTATAGTAACTTGGCTGCTCAGTAATATCATAAGTAATGGCAAGTCCTTGGTCGAAAGTTTCAACAAAGAGGTGAGGCCAAATAAAATAACTTGGTAATAGCATAATAGAATCACTGTCTTGCAGTTGGATTTCTTGGTCAAACGGTTTAATAATGACCAACTCATCCTCTTTCCAATGGATGCGGTCAACCTGTAAATGATTAAACATTTCGATTAAACCGTTTTTTCTTAAAAAAGAAGATTGCTTCTGAATTTCATCTAGCAGTTTCTGCTGAATGGCTTTCTCTTCCCAAGTGTTATCAAATATTTCTCGTCGATACCAATTTATAAAAGAAAAAAGATGTTGATAAACACTGGAAGCATCCTTTCTCAAGTCGCTAAGTAACTGATTGTCCTTATGCAAAGAAAAATCTTTCCATTCTAGTCCTTTTGCTAATGTCGGAATGAAGGAGTTTTCTCGGTCATTTGTCACTTTCTCCAAATGCTCAATTAACTGAGCAGCAGGCAAGTCATTAAGAAATTTCTTTAGATTTTGTATTTCTTCTTCAATCGTTGTTGCATGATAGCGAAAATTACAAAGCAAGATAGGGGAAACACCAAGTTCATAAAATAGTTGAAAATAATGAAGGTTTTCATAGAATTCCTTAGTAAGTTTATTTTGTATCCCAATGACCCAATCGACATTTGTTCCATGGTGACGAGGATTCAATAAAACATGTAAACTTCTAAACAGTTCATTGAGCGGGGAGTAGACAAATTGTATCCTTTGCGTCAAAGTTTCCTCTGTTTTCAGAGCATAGTTACTGAATTGAATGGTAATTGCCAAATGTTATTCCTCCAAACGATTCGATATTTTTAGAATTGATTGATTATAGACTCTCTTCATTGTATCATATTCACAATTCTGATATAAGGAGAAGATGGATGAACAGGAGAAATCAAGATTCATTGATAACAGTTATCGCAGGTATGGGAATGTTGTTGTCCACCCTTGATACAGGTATTATCAATGTCGCCTTATCCTTTTTGAAGGGACAATTTCAAACGACAACTAACATAGCATCGTTTACAATAACTGGCTATACGTTAGCATTAGCTATCTCTATCCTACCTTTAGGAGTATTAAGCGATAAATTTGGAAAGTTAAAGATTTCCTACTTAGGATTTGTACTTTTCGGACTGAGCTCGTTATTCTGTGGATTTGCCAATAGTATTGGCTGGCTCATTGCTGGTCGGATTATTCAAGGTATAGGAGCTGCTGCTTTACAAGCTACTTCAGCAGCTTTGATTACTACTTTAGTTTCTGAAGAAAGCCAAAACAGCTCTATCAGCATTTTAGGTGTTATGATTGGCTTAGGGCCTGTCCTTGGCCCGTCTTTAGGAGGTATATTACTGTCTTTAAATCTCTGGCGCTTTATCTTCTGGCTAAATGTTCCTTTTTCAATCCTCGCAATAGTATGTAACCATTATCTTCTTAGTAAGCTCTTTGAGGAGACTAGCGAACGAACATTGGATAATCTTGGAATTGTTATAAATGCTCTGATGTTAGTTTTTCTTTTATTAGGGTTATCTTTACTAAGCAAACCTCATCTATTAATGGTTAGTCTTATCTTAATCATATCCAGCTTGTTTCTCGGGATCGTCTTTTACCATGTTGAATTTAGAAATAGACAGGCACTTGTTGATGTTGAGGGATTAAAAAACAACCCACAAGTAATCTCCTATCTTTTTCAGACGGTCTCCTTTGGTTTTGCTTCTGCCATGATATTTTTACTTCCGCCCTTTATTTTTGAACAATTATATCATTTAGGAGTGGGACAGACAGGCTTTCTTGTACTAGGAGCACCTGCAGGCCTGGTCCTTTTTTCAAGAATATCTGGTAAAATCAATGACGGTAGTAAAAATAAAGCTTTTAGTCATTTAGGTCTCGGGATTATTATTGCTTCTTTGCTTTTCTTTTTGCTTCTCACTCCTAGCTGGCCTTACCTATTTTTAACTTTAGGATTATTTATTTATGGCATTGGCGGAGGCTATTTTCAACCTGCCAATATCGCAAGTATTATGCAAGCCAGTCCCATGAAAATGCAAGGAAGCACAGGAGCTTTACAGCGAATGGTACAAAATGTTGCTATTTCGGCTGGTTCAGCCATCGGCTCAACTTGCTTAAATCTTTGGTCGAATAATCTATTATTAGCTACTCGAATTGGATGGGGAATAGCATTAATACTAGTTATTATAAGCCTAAAGGACATGATTTTTTTAAAACACAATAATTGACTATAAAAAAGATTTCAGTAAGTAGTCACTGAAATCTTTTTTTATATATAATTACCCCTTTTCAAACAATACTTTCACACGGGCTAACAAGCTACTCAATAACCCATCTGAAACATTTTCGATATACCGATAGTCTCTAGCATTGAAATCTATCGTCACCAACTGGTCGAGTAAAACTTTACCTGTTGTTTCGGTATCTTTCAGAAGAACATAAAAGGGGTAATCTCTTTTGGTATTGCTGATAGGGGCAAAAATAGCAATGTTAGAGTACTTCGTAACAACGCTATGACTTAAACAAATATAAGGTCGATAGCCTTTTTGTTCATGACCTTGTTTAGGATCAAGGTTAATTTTAATGATAGACCCTTGCTTAATACTTACCATTGTTCATTACCAACACTTTCAAAAATGACTGGCGTTACAGAAACTGGCTCACCCTGATAATCTTTAAAAAGGTCATCAACTGTTAATTCTGGGACTGTCGTTGCCTTTTTAAGAATAATCTTGTTCCCTGACACTTCATAATCAAGAATATCGTTGGTATGTAATTGTAGTTGCTGTACTAATTGTTTTGGGAGACGTATAGCTGAACTGTTCCCCCATTTATTAACTGTTAGTTGCATAATGCCACCTCCTCTTTTTGAATATTATATCACAAAAGTATCATTTTGTATATACTTTGAATTATATCAACTCTTCTTGTCTAATAGGTCTTGAATATTTACGATGTATTGCGCTTTTTGGTACAAATCTTCAATTTCTAACTCACTAAGAAATAAACTAAAATAGACTTATCCTATAAAAGGAGGAAAAGTCTATTTTTTAGCCTAATTCGTGATTATCCGGTACGGAGGAGGCAAAATGAAAACAGAAACAATTAAACGCAACAATAAAAATATTATCAAGAAAACCAAGAAAAATGGTGATATTAGCTACTCTCTTAAAGGGGCTTATCTGGGAATAGATGAAAAAACGGGTAAGCAAGTCACAACAACAATTACTGCTAAAACTTTGAAAGCTTTGGACAAGAGACTTATACAAGCAAAGTTAGATTTTGAGGCTAAGGGGGCTACCAAAAAGAAAAATTGGAAATTGACCGTTTTAGTGACCTTGTTGAAATCTGGTATAGTAGTTTTCAAACATGGGTAATATCACAAAACACTCTAAATCGAGTAAGAGGGTATATTGACACTTACATTCTCCCTAAATTTGGCGATTATAAACCAGATAAAATTGAATCTGCTGAAATTCAACTCTGGGTAAATGAATTAGCTCAAAAAGCGCAGAAATCTGTTAACAATGGAAATCGACGAGCTCCTAAAGGCAGTACTAAAGATTTTGGAGCTATTATCCATAAAGTTAGTGATATTTTTGATTTTGGGGTAACGAATTTTGGCTTGACCCTAAATCCTGCTAAAACAGTTAAAATCCCACCAAAACCAAAAGCGCAAAAAAAGCGCGTTATGGTACTTCATGATAAAGAATTAGCAATATGGCTAGCTTACTTAGATACTCTACCCGATACAAGAGCAAATAGGCGATTCAAAATTATTTGTGACACCCTGTTAGCCTCTGCTCTTCGTATCAATGAGCTATTAGCCTTGACTACTAAAGATTTGGATTTTGCAACGCATGAAATTATTGTGTCAAAAACGCTTATGTGGAAACAAGCAAATAGAAAATTGGGAATCAAAGGTCAAGTTGTTTGTAAAAATACTCCTAAAACTGACTCTGGGTATAGGAGAGTTCCTGTTCCAACCTATCATTTTGACACATTTAATTGATTTTCATAACGAAATGAATACCTATTTTAAAAAACACCAGTTACCAACAACTGATTTAATCTTTCCCACAATATACGGAAACTACATGTGTGATAGAAATGAAAGAACAACTTTAAAAAGAAGACTTTCAGAATTAGGTTTACCTGATTATGGCTTTCATCTTTTTAGACATACTCACGCCTCACTTATGCTTAATGTAGGAACTAACTGGAAAGAGTTACAAGTTAGAATGGGACATAAATCTATTACCACTACAATAGACTTGTATGCAGAATTAGCACCTGAAAAGAAATTTGAAGCAGTTGATCATTATCTTGATAAAATATCTAAACTTACAAGCTAATTTCATCTCTACTTTTTTCTCTTCCTTTTCTAAAAAGAAAAATCAGATGATTTATAAACCTTGATTTAATAATGTTTATAAGAGGCTAAATTTAGATTACCTCAGCCTTATTGAGGTTAAATAAGGCTTTCACTACTATTCAGTGAACGTCAAAAACCCTGATTTTACAGGTTTTTTTCTTTTTCCAAATTCACTGTAATGCAGTAAAATGAATTTTGAACTCTACATTTTACTCTACATTTTTTGATTTGATAGCCTATTAAAATGACGGTTACAACTCATCCACTGAATAGTACCTCCTATAAGCATTTTAACTAGACCGATTTGGCTGTGTTTATTTTACAAAAAGAAAGCAGCTATCCAACATCAAGAGAAAGTTGACTTCATTTTGAAATGAATTTTTAGTATAATGCCTGTAAATAAGAGCACTGACTACAAAGAAGGTAGTAAAGCTTTTGAAAAAGAATTAGAAGTGGAAGACGAATGGATAAAAAGGACAGTATCAATCTTGGACAAATGAAAAAAGCCATGGAGAATGCTGATTCAGCTGATGCTACATACTTGGAAAAGGCTAAATTTGCAAAAGAGGCATCTCAAATAGAACCTACTAATGAAGAGCTACCTTTTCTTCGTAAACATGTAGCACGAGTCTACAGTATATTCGCCCTTATGTTAGTCTATACAAGTGGGATTATTTGGTTTTTGTACTATCACCCCTCCCTCTATTTAAAAATTTTACAATTTACAACCCCATTCTAGTTGGACTATATGGGGATCATTGGGACTCCTTTTCTTATCTCTTATGATATGTGGGGTTTTTGAAAATCTTTTAATAAAGAGTATCAGTGCCTTCATCTTCCTAACTGGTTTTAGTATGATATCAACTATAGTTGGATTTATATATGAACCAGCGATTATCTTTAAAGCTCTAGCTGTGACCATAGCTATTTATATCGGAACCGCGCTATTTGGATTATTTACTAAAAAAAATCTAACTGGATGGGGGGCTCCTTTGTTCGGGGCACTTTTGGGTCTGATTGTAGCGGGACTTTTCCAAGGTTACTTTCATAATTCAACACTTGATTTCATTGTGACGCTTGTTGATATCGTTGTTTTTACTCTATATATCATGTATGACAATCAGATGATTAAAGTACGTTTTTTGGATAAATATAGAGACAACGTACCTGATAGCCTTGCTTCTTGGTGGGCATTATCGTTGGATAGTTCTATTGATATCTACCTCGATTTTATCAACCTCTTCTTAGATATCCTTTCTTTGTTGTCTAGTGATGACGATGATTAGTACTTGCATCCTAATACTTTTCCATTTTTTCTTCCCTTCTACTTTTAATGCTGAGACAAATCAGAAAGATCTCTAAGACAGAATGGGGCATAAGTCAATCACTGCAACTATGGACACCTATGCTGAGTTAGCTCCACATAAAAAAATTGAAGTAATTGGCACATTTCAAAGTAAACAAGAGGATTTAGGGAATAAGCAGTAACGCTACATTTATATTTACAGAGTTGTAAATATGCTGTAAAGTCAACAGTTGCAGCGTTATAATTTAACTTTTACAGGGCTTTTTTCAAATGTCACTGTAATGCACTAGAATGAGTCTTGAACTCTACGTTCTCTATACTATTTTAGGAGCAAGGATTGTTGGTAGTCCAACGCATGGAATGGATAAAGAAACTTGACAATGATATTTTTGAAATTCGCTCAAAAGTATCTTCTAATATTCAACGTGCTCTTTATTTTCATGTGGTTGATAACCGATATATTATCACGCATGGCTTTACGAAGAAAACACAAAAGACACCAGCTAGTGAAATTCGACACGCTAAGAAATTAAAAAAAGAATTCGAGGAGAGCGATCATGACAACCGTTAAATTTGATGATTCTTTACAAGATGAGCTGAAAAACAATGATTTCAAAGCTGGCTATCTGGGTGAAAAGGCTATTTTAGAAAGTGCGATCGCTGTCACTAATGCTAGACAAAAGGCTGGACTATCTCAGCGAGAACTTGCTAGCTTGTCGCATGTTCCCCAATCAACTATTGCACGAATTGAACGTGGCAATAATACCAGTATTGAAACTATGAGTAAAATTGCTTTCGCTCTTAACCAACCGCTCACTATTCATATTGGTTGATAATATAGTTTAAATTTAAAAAATCCTATGAAATATTAATTTTCATAGGATTTTCTTATGTAAACGTACGTTTTGTCTGATGGTAAATTCACATCATACTACTGGTTCTGTCGGTAAGTTCATTCCTTTCCAACCTTCAAAAGCTCCTGCCAATTCATAAGCCTTGAAACCAGCTTTATAAAGGGCAAGTAGCGCTTGTTTACCTAAAATTGTCCCGCCGTTCCAATCATAAACGACATAGGTTTTGGTTTTATCCAGATTTGACAAATGTTTGTGAAGTTCTTTAGCTGGTATTGCCTCTGCCCCTTTAATTTGCTCTTTCTTCATCGCAGCCGGGGCATTTCGGATATCTAAGATGATATAGTCTTCACTGCCGCTTTTCATAGCTTCTAAGAGGGTATGATGGTTGATATAAAGCCCTAAATACATTTCTAAAAATTCAACTTTGTCCATTGTTTTCCTTCACTTTCTTTTTGAAATACTGATAAAAACCTCTTTTTGCCAATCGGTGAGATTTGAAATAACACTTTTTTCTATCTGTCTCATCTCTTGCCACTTCTCTCTTACCAGATCTTCGCCTTTACTAGTTAGAACCACTAAATTTTGTCGTCTGTCCTTTGGATTTTGCTCGCGTTTCACAAGACTTTTTTGCTCAAGTTCATCAATTAATTGACCGACTGTCGTTCTATCGATCGACATGAGCTCTCCGATTTTGATTTGTGTCATAGCGCTGTGGGTTGTAAGGGTGACCAAAATACCATAACCTCTTGAATCTATGCCACAAGACAGCAGACTCTGTGAGAACAGCTTATCCATCTCTTGGGCTACTTTACTAAGGGCATATCCCCATGACTCCTCTAACCTCAAACAATCACCTCCTCTGATTATCAGTTTTACTGATTATATAGTTTATCCTGTCAATTGTCAATTAAAAAAGAGAAAGGATAAAAATCCTACTCTCTAAATAAATTCCTATCTAAGGTACCTCTAACTGATTATACTAACGAAGAAAATGAGATAGCTTATCAGAATATGTCTTCAAAAGTGATGGTGAATATACTTTTTCACCTGCTGAGTCTCTGACTTCTTGCCAAAGGAGGGAGGCTACTTTCATTTTATTTGAATATAAGGAGCTGTCAGGGTCTTTACAAAAATCTTTTAAAAATTGGTTCCATTGGCAAACCGAATGATCATATTTAGCATAGTCAGATTCCCCATAGTAAACCTTTAGCATATCCTGAATCGTAAAGTGAGTGTCTCCCTCTTTTTTGACCTTGCGCCAAGCCGTTGCCATATTAGCTGTAAATGTAAAGGGAGAAACACCGGTTAGAGTCGCAAAATAATCTCTAAAAGTCCTATTAAAGGAGAAGCCGCATTCTAGTAAGGGCCTGTCGATAGTTATGACGTCCATTGATTTCTCTTTGCGGTCTTTTTCTTTGGCTTGATGAGATTGCCCTTAAAGTATTCCTCTATCACATGATTCGGCTCTTGTTTAGTGCCCCGATGTTCCAATCCAAGAGACTTGCATAAGTGAGAGAGTTCATCTCGATACCAGTAGTACTGATTAAAGTCATCAAAAGATGTTAATTGTTCAAACTTAGGTCTGCTTGTTGTCATATCCGATCCCCTTAATCTTAATTACATCCAATCTTTTAAGCCTGGAAAGATTTTTTATTAATAAGCAATAGTCTCTTGATTAGCTAGAAGTCGAGTGAGGAAATTTCGATCAACAATGTGGATCTCTTGTCCTGATTTCCTTAAGGCATCCTTATCCATTAAAGCCTTGGTCAGCTTAGCTACTGTAACTGGATGGATAGCAAGGTAGTCAGCAATTTCCTGATATTTGAA
Organism: Streptococcus sp. ALY_211; assembly: GCF_058314555.1. Lineage (NCBI taxonomy): Bacteria > Bacillati > Bacillota > Bacilli > Lactobacillales > Streptococcaceae > Streptococcus > Streptococcus sp. ALY_211. The sequence goes on from NZ_JBZFUN010000002.1 coordinate 203,540, forward strand.
GAATTTTGGCAAAGCATAGCGATCATTGACCCAGCGACTATGCTCTAGTAAAAAGCGGCAATAGCGTACGGAGACCGACTCGTCCATGAGACTTTTGAAGTGTTGGATAAGGTTAATATTATTTTGAGTCAATGTCTGAGTCACTATCGTCAAAAAGTCACTATCAGCTAGGAGGTCATCGAAGACTTGATGACTGATGCGATACACTTGGCAGATTGTCTTTGCTTGGATACTAAAAGATCCCCAGAAGACATCTGTCTGAACCAGTTGATGGTGAAGAAAGGGAGCAAAGCTGATCACCTTGGGGCCTGTATGGTAGGCGTATACCTTTTCACGTCCACTAGCTGATCCCGACAAGAGGGCACAGGTTCCACTTGCCAATAGATAGATAGCATCTGTGTTTCCGTCCTCATCAGATCTACTGATATAACTCCCCTTTTCAAAGGTCATCAGCGTCCCTAAGGAAAAATAATCACTTAAAGTTTTCATAAACCCTCAAAATCTTAGTCTAGACTATATTTTTTATTTTTATTTTACCGTAAACTAGGAGCATCAACAAGGAAGCGAGGACCATCTGATGAAAAAATTTTTGATCCCCCTTATAACTCTTATCGCCGTTGCTGTTTTAGCTATTGGATTTTTTGCCTTGAGGTCGACCAGCAGCTCTAGCCAGTCAAGCTCTACTGCAAAAACAACCCGTTCATCAACGACGCAATCTAGTATCGGTCAAGTCAACAATGCTTTGGCAGAAGACGAGGATACTCTCATTAGTGATACCAGCTCTAAATTCAAGCAAGTGGACTACACTGATGAAAAAACCGGTAAAACCATCACCTACAATGTCTATCTACCAGAAAATTACGATGAAAACAAAGAGTATCCAACCGTTGTCTTCATCGGCGACAGCAGCACAACTGGTGATGATGCTACTAAGTCTCTAACGCAAGGGCTAGGGGCTAACGTATGGGCTAGTGATGATTGGCAGTCAGTCAATGAAGCTATCGTTCTAGTTCCATCCTACCCTGAGACCATCTTGGACGATCACGGCAGCTATACAACGACTGAATATGTCGAGTTGACCAAGCGCTTTATCGACTATGCAAGCGAGAAGTACGCTGTTGATACTGACCGTATCTATGGTACTGGTCAGTCTATGGGAGCCATGACGACCTTGCTCCTTGCTAGCCAATACACTGATCTGTATGCGGGTATCATGATTGTCGATGGGCAGTGGGACATCAGTAAGCTCTCTGGACTGGAAGGTCAAAACATTGTCTATTTCGCTGCAGAAGATGATGAAAATGCCTGGGCTGGTATGCAGGAAGTCATGGACATGTATGATGAAGATGGTGAATCTTATAGCTATGCCCAATGGAACGGCTCTTGGACACCCGATCAGCTGACTCAGGCTAGTAAAAAACTGACAGCCAATGGCAATAAAGCCTACTTCATCTCCTGGAAGTCTGGCACTATCGAAGCTGACGATTCGGGCATGGGCGGTAGCTCTGCTTACCATATGGCCAGCTTTGACTACGCTTATCGCTCCATTGCCATGATGGAATGGCTCTTCCAACAGGAGAAATAGTAAATCTTTAAAAGAGTGTGTGAAACAGTAATCAAGTCCAAATCTATGCTTGGTTACTGTGCACACTCTTTTTCTTTGTTCTTAGAGTTTTAGATTAGCACAGTCTATCAAGTAGGTTTACTCTAGGGTGACAATCTGGTTAAGATCATGCAAGGACTGTTGGAAGCTAATTATTTTGTATCATCAGGTTTTAGGTAGAGGTAAAAAGTTTTATGGTATAAGTCCTAATCCCTTTATTTGCAGGCTTTTTAAGCCTATGTGAGAATAATAATGGCTACAAAAAAGCTTGTCGTTTACCGAGTATTAGGGTGATGGAGCTTTTACTTTTATGCTATACTATTGTCAATTTAAAATCGCAAGGAGGTGTCAATATGTTTGTCAAGAAAATTGGTATTGTCAGTCTGTCTAGTGGCATTCTAGGAGAAAGCTTTGTCAAGCATGAGGTCGCAATTGGGAGTAAACGATTAGAAGATATGGGACTGGAAGTCACTTTTCTTCCCCACGCGCAGTTGGGAATAGACCAGTTAAGCCAACATCCTGACTATCGTGCACAAGACTTGCTCACGGCCTTTAGGGATGATAGCATCGATATGATCCTCTGTGCGATTGGTGGAGACGATAACTACCGTTTGCTGCCTTATCTGTTTGATCACAATGAATTAGCCCGTGTTGTAAAACCTAAGATTTTTCTGGGCTTTTCTGATACAACTGTCAATCACTTCATGCTTCATCAGCTGGGGCTTAAGACTTTTTACGGCCAAGCCTTCCTTACAGATATTTGTGAGCTATTTGATGATCTCCTACCGTACACCAAACACTATTTTTCAGAGTTGATCGAAACAGGTGGCATTAAAGAGATCCGACCCAGTCCTATCTGGTATGAGGAACGACAGGATTTTAGTCCCAGTGCTGTAGGGCATGCAATGCCTAGCCATCCGGACCAAGGCTTTATCCACTTGCAGGGTGCTAAAACGTTTGACGGAGAGATCTTGGGAGGTTGTCTGGATTCTATCTATGACCTTCTTAACGGAGATCGCTATCCTGATAGTCCTCAACTTTGCCAAAAGTATCGCCTCTTTCCTGACTTATCTGATTGGCAGGGCAAAATTCTTCTCCTTGAGACCAGTGAGGAAAAGCCAAGTCCAGAGAAGTTTCGGCAGATGATCCGTACTTTGGGTGATCAGGGGATTTTCGAAGTCATCTCAGGCCTACTCTTTGGGAAACCCCAAGATCAAGCTCATCAGGAGGCTTATCACCATATTCTCCTCGAAGAGATTGCCAATGATAACCTCCCTATCGTTGCCAACCTAAATGTCGGTCACGCCGCACCAAGATGTATCGTCCCTTTGGGAATCCCTGCACAGGTGGATGTGTCCGAGCAGATTATTAGATTTAAAAATTAAAACTCCCTCTTCTCAAATGAGGTCCATTTATTTACAATCCTCTCTACGTAAAAGGGTACTCATCATATTGAGGATGTGCTAGAGATTTTTGATAAGATAGAGTCATGAAAGGGAATACTATTCATATTTTATATATTTTGGCTAAAATGCTACGTTAAGTAGCAGAAAAATAGGAATATGACAACCTCACTTGCTAGTCCTCATAGATAAATCCGGCTACAATTACCTTATCATTATTTATATGGAGGTCACTATGACATTTGCCAAAACATTAAAAACCTATCGAAAGTCTGCTAATCTCTCACAAGAAAAAATGGCTGAACTGCTCCATGTTTCCAGACAGGCTGTTACTAAATGGGAAACCGAAGGAGGGACGCCAGATCTGTCTAATCTGATCGCCATTGCTAAACTCTTTGATATTTCAGTCGATGATTTACTCCGGAGTGACGGTATTGCTTGGCAAAAGGGATTGCTTTATCAAAGTAGCATCAGTTATGATATTGATGAAGCAAAACATTTTGATATCAAATTGGGTGGCGTTGCTAAGTTAGATTTACAGGTAGTTGATAGCCAAAAGCTTGATGTTACCCTTTCTAGTCATTCTCTGAAAGATTTAGAAAGAGATCTCAAGTTAAAAATTGACGATACCAAAAATAATATTGACCTTGAATTAAATCGTTTTAGAGATCTTACAGAAGCTATGACCAAAGATGGGTTAAACGTATCTATCACCCTTCCCAAAGAATACCTAAAAGATGTTGAAGTTGCTGTACATTGTCAGCACCTTTACATGAAAGAAATCACTATTGACAAGCTAGAATTAGACGGAAAAATCGCTCAGGTCACGATCGATGGTGGTCAAGGAAGCCTTGAAGTCAATAGCAATATTGACATGACGGTCAATCTTCTTGACTATCTTGGCTATACAGCTATCAACCAGATATCATCTACCTCTCAACTATATATGCCTATACATTATGATTTCAATCTTAAGAAAAAAGGCTTTGCTAATAAAATTCTTTTCCAAAAAAATCAGAACAAAACCGAAGACCTCTCACGTGACGACGCAGACAATACCATTGAACTCAACGGTCTTAAAAATGAATTATTAATCATCAAGCCATAACTATAACACTTTTATCAATCTTAGCTGTAGTATTGATAAATACCAGTAATTAGAATAATATATGGATGACAAAAGTTATATAGTTAGCTTGTTAGCAGTTAGGAGATATGCATATGAAAAAGATTAAAAATATGTTTGCAACCTTAGACAAAAGTTGGTTAATTAGACATTATCTATTCTCTATTGTCATTTTAGCAATCATGCTCCATATTTTTAGAGCTGATCTAGCCCATAATATTATCTTCTTTTTACTATCAACAATTTTTTACCCCTTTGCGATGTTTATTTATGAAAGTCTTGTGGATTTGATAGTAGGAAATAATGGATTGTGGATTCCATTAGATCTATCATTACCGTGGATAGCTCTAAGAATTTTATTTATTTGGGCTTGTGCTTTACCAGTTGGTATTATCGGCTTTATTTATTTATACTTTAAAACTAATCACTAATAAGATACTGTCAAAAGAGACGACTCTAGCATAGATTGGTACTAGTATAAAAAAATTTTATATTGAAAGGACTGGTTTTTTCTGTAGTATACAGAGTCCAGTCCTTTTTAGTTTACCTTTTTCCATACACAGTGTTTTAATGGATAAAAAAATTATATATAAAATATTGACACACTTATGTAAAAGGATTACACTATGGGTGTAAAATTTATATATATTTTTTTGATATATGTAGAAAGGAAAAAGATTATGGCTATTATTACGAAACTTAGAGGATTGACACCTCTTACAAAGTCCATTTTAATGACTCTTATTTATTTGGTAATGAGCTTTTCAGCTTATGTTTTGCCTATTATGTTTGGGGTTACCTGGTTTTTCACTCGGAAGATTGATCAGGTTCCTTGGAGCTCTTTGGCATTAGGCGTCAACAAGAAAGCTCTACGAAGTTTTGGGATTGCTCTCGCCCTAACTGCGGTCATTGTTTTTCTAGGTTCTGCTATTTCCAGATATTTACTCCAGGATAGTATTTACCATATTCCTAGCTCTGTTGGTCCAACTAAGATCGCTTTGAGTCTGGTCATGGCTTTTGTGGTTGCTTTTCTTATGCAAGGCTTCCCAGAAGAATTGGTCTTTCGCGGCTATTTAGTGCAAACCCTAAGCAGCAAGTATAACCAATTAACCACAATGACTTTGTCTGTTGGTCTCTTTACAGCTATACATGCTACTCATCTTGTCATGGAGGGTTTTCTATACGGCTGCTTGACCATGTTTTATGCCTTTAGCTTTGCTTGTCTGGCTTATCTGCTAAAATTCTTATTCCAGACGACTTGGGCTGCTGTCGCTGTTCACGGCGGTGTGCACTTGACAAGGATGTTGCTCATGTTTTTTGGTTTTGCTGAGTCTAATCAAGCCATCTTTATCCAAGGTATCTTATTGCTACTGGTATCGCTTGCCTTGCTTTATACCTTAAAAGACCAGTTAGCTGCAAACACTCATATCACAAAGGAGGAAAAATCATGATTACGATTAAAACCATGTCAACTTGGAAAATTATTGGTATCTGCCTGTTAGCCTTCCTGGCATTTTGGCTCAGTGGTAACTGCTCTGTCTTGATCTATCAGGGCTCACAATGGCTTGGTCTTGCTCCTATTTTTAGCTATGGACTGTTTGCCCTTAGTTACATAACTCTATCTCTACTGTCCCTCTATCTGATCATCAGTAAGGTCATCCATCTAGGTTTTAAGGATTTTCGTATTAATCTGACTTTTCCTCACTGGTCTTGTCTCCTTATCGCCTTTCTTATGCCCTTAGCTGTTCAGGTGCTCTTACACTTGCTGGGCGGACGCAGTTATCTGGATAATGATTTGTATCAGACTATTATCCTAGGAGGAGTCGCAGCTCCCATTGCTGAAGAGCTCTTCTTTAGAGGGTTTATCATGAGACTGCTGGAAATCAGATATTCTATCGCCATTGCTATACTTTTGCCGTCCTTTGCCTTTGCAGCTCTACATTTGCTAAATGGCGCACTGCCTCTTATAACCGCCCTTCAACTGTTAGTGGCTGGAACTGCTGTGGGGGTCCTCTTTTCCCTGACGACCTATCTAACTGGCTCTGTTGTCAATAGCATTGCCATCCATGCGATTTGGAATCTCATCATGGGAGTCATACTATTTAAACAAGACTCCTTCTTATTCGGTGCCCAATACGGTTCAGATATTTCTCCTCTAGCAATTTTAGCGTATGTGCTAGCTAGTGTCACGATCTTTTACCTCTTTAAGAAGAACAATCATCATTCTGATTGAGCCAGCCACTATTTAATCATTGATAGAAAATCTTTAAGACGCTCCACAAGAATAGCCCCAGTTAGAGATTAACTGAGGCTATTTTCTAAAGCTGTTTTAACCCTTGGCTACAAGTAGTATTATTTGTGATAAACCTTCCTCCATGATTATCATTTTTATAATTTATTTTTATTTTTTGTTTAACTTTTTTTAAAAAATATTGATTTTTTTAAAGTTATAACCTATAATGACATGGAGGTGGCATCAATGAATATCGACTGGTTTTTATTTTTGGACGATGAGGATCGTGAGTTTATTAGAAAATTCGTTATAAGTTCTGGTTCTCTAAAAAAGATTGCTGCAGAGTATGATGTTAGTTATCCTACAGTCAGGTTGCGATTAAATAATATTATCGATCAAATACGACTTTATCAAACGCAAGGTCATCCCTTTGAAGCAAAAATTATGAAAATGGTTATTGAGGAAAAAATTTCTTTAGAAGTAGCCAAGGAAATTATCACTTATCACGAGGAGGACTAATATGTCAATATTGTTAACCATTGCTCTCACTGCTATTGTTATGTATATTCAGCATTGGCTGGGGTACCATGAACATTTTATTTTAGTGTGGATTCTTCCGATCTTATTTATTATTGTCTATATTGTCCTTATGGTACTAGAACCTACTTTTGATTTTCGTAGTCTCATTACACCGTTTATTGGACTTTTTTCATTAGTAATTGCAGCAGGGGATGGACAGTCTAAAAAAGAGAAAGAAGTCAAAAAAGAATTAGATAAAATGAAAGCAAAGGATTACTCAAGCCAGTAAATTTCAGCTGCATTAAGTATTAAACTCCCCTTATCTACTTCTGGATAAGAGGCTCATTTCTCGATAGAAGTTTTACTAAAAATCCTAACCAATCATACTGATATACTATAGTAAGGAGTCATTATAAATGAAGAAACGAACCAGTATCATTCTAGTCTTAATCGGAATAATAGGACTCATTATCCTTTGGTTTTCAACAACAGCCGTGCTTAGAAACTATTATCAAAACCAGACGAAAAAAGAGTGGAGCTTTTCTAAATCCCATGCAACCTTTACCAATAAAGAAGCTAAGATACAGGTGCTCAAGGCTACTAAAATCCCTCTCCAAAACGATAATTACGCTGTTCGCATTCATTATAAGATTACTAATCTCACCTCAAAAGCTGAGGATGGGTATAGTCTTATTTTAGATACGGTCGATAAAATTACCAAAAATAAAGAAGAAATAAACAGTGTTAGTGTCATTGGTCATGATAAGGAAGAAGATAAAGATGCTAGCTCTGTCAACATTGCACCAGATGAGACTAAGGAGGTTGTTCATGATTACGATGTTGGACAACTCGGGACACCGATCGTCATTCATTTTAGAGATTCTGACTATAACGCTGTTGCCAGCTATTCTATGAAAACTGATAATCTTCCTAATGCTCCACTTTCGGCTATTGATATTCCTACATTCCCATCAACCGACGCCGATACAAGTACACCATAGAAAAAACATACGATCCAGACTTTTGGGATCGTATGTTTTATTAATCAGACTGGGCTTTTATAAGCTGGATAAAATTATCGGTGAAGTTAGCCGTCATTCCCCAGAGATTTTCACCGGCTAAATCGTAGAAGAGAATGGTCCGTTTATCCTGACCGAAATTATAATCAGCGCCTTGGGGCAGACGCTCCAAAGGAAAATCTGGTGATGGCTGAGCCTTTGCTATTAAGTGATAGGACTTAGGATCAGTGCTTAGGAGGTCTGTCAATCTAATCGTAAAGAGGCGATCAACTTCATCGGGGTTGGGTTTTAAGGCTCGCCAATCAGTAGAGAGGACGGCGACAAAGCAGTGAATGCTGCTACCTTGATAAAGGAGGTAGTCAATCTCACCTAATACCTCAATGCTGCTGGCTGAGATATTCAACTCCTCCGTCGTTTCCCTAATAGCAGCTTGCTCATAGGACTCCCCTGCTTCTACTCGTCCACCTGGAAAGGCGACCTCTCCAGGCTGAGAAATGGTTTGACTCCTTACTTGGTACAAAATTTCCCAATCTTGAGCTTCCTTGTCCCACACCAAGGGGAGTAAGACGGCATATCGTTTTGTCTCACCTAGGGGCTTGGGATGGTAATGGGCCAAGATCTTTTTAAAATCAATCATCAGCAGGTTCCTTATCAGCTTATTTTTATTATAGTACCATGTTTAAAGGCAAATCGGCAGCGATTCGCCCTTTTTTATCTATATAAATATTTTATATATTTAATCTTGACATATCATCCTATTAGCGCTATGATTAATATATAAAATTAATATACATAAAACCTTAGGAGGTACCTCTATGTATTATCCTGTATCCTCCGTCCTTATTGAGACCCTAATTCTATCTATTGTAGAGAAGGGGGACTCTTATGGTTATGAGATCAGTCAAACCATAAAACTCATCGCTAATATTAAGGAATCAACTCTTTATCCTATCCTTAAGCGATTAGAGAAAGCTGGCTTGATGACAACTTACAGTCAAGACTACCAAGGACGCAGACGAAAATACTATGCTATCACTGATGCTGGACGAGATGATCTCAAACAGCGCAAGGCATCTTGGCAGGAGCACACGACCACTATCGACGGCATCATAGAAGGGAGCATACGCCATGACAAGAAATGACTACCTAAAAGAGCTGGAGCGCTACTTAAAAAAATTACCGCCCACTGACTATGAAGAGGCTATGGACTACTTTACGGAATATTTTGATGAAGCAGGTCCTGAAAATGAAGCCAAGGTTATTCAAGAGTTAGGCAGTCCCAAGGAAGCTGCTAATGAGATTCTCAACACCATCTTAGATGAAAAGACCCAGCAATCAGGGGTTTCTCCTAAGAATCATGCTACCATCATTTGGATTGCTATCTTAGCCGTGCTAGCCTCACCTATCGCTTTTCCCCTAGCCCTTACGATGATTGCCTTAATTTTTTCTTTGGTTGTCATCATTTTGTCGCTGATCCTTTGTATTTTCCTAGCTGCTGTTGCTAGTTTGTTATCTGTCTTTCAATTCTTATTTGATAGTGTTACCTACTTTAATATCAGCTTTGCGGCTGGGATGCTCAATGTGGGATCGGGGCTTGCTCTCTTAGGCATTACTCTTCTTCTCATACTGTTAGGCATTGAATGTTCACGCGCTGCTGGTCATGGTACGGTCAAGCTGGTAAGTTGGATTGCTAAGAAAGGAAAACGCTCATGAAAACCTGGAAAAAATTCTTACTGATCACTGGTATTAGCCTCAGTCTGATCGGTGGTCTACTGGTACTCATCGGACTGCGGCAAGGGGGACTGAGGGACGTTGCCAATCACCTGCGAGAGGATCGCAACTATGTTTCGACTGACCTCGGCCAGATCAAGGCGATTAACATTGATACCTTTAGCCGTAATATCGTCATCGAAGAAACAGCTGATAAAAATGCCAGTATCACTTACTACCAAAATAAAAAATCTCCCATTACAGTCAGCAATGACAAGGGGCAACTAACTATTAAAAATAAGGATAAGGTTGAGATCAATGTGTTTGGTCTTAAGGATTTGGGACTGATTCAACTCGGTCGTGATATGGATACTATTGTCATCAAGGTTCCCAAAGGCACTAAGATTAGCAAGATTAACGCCTTTAATAGTTTAGGTGATCTCGATATCTCCAAACAATCAATCAATGATCTGGAAGTCAGCGGTAACCTTGGCGATCTTAGTATCGATCAAAGCCAGGTCAAAAAAGCGCAGCTGGACTTGGATACTGGTGATGTAGAAATCAGCAATAGTCAGTTAACCGACTTTGACATGACCCTTAGTGCTGGCGATGTCGAACTAGATAGGGTTACACTGACGAATAGTAGCATGGATGCTGACACGGGTGATTTTGATGGCTCCTCTCTCACCTTTAATAAGACCAACCATATCTCTGTAGAAACTGGTGATGTTGACTTAGAGCTGGCTGACTACCGATTGAATATCAGCAGTGACAGTGAGGTAGGTGATGAGGATATTACCGATGAGCTCAGCACCTCTCATGATAACTTCCTTGATATTCAGGCCGATACAGGCGATATATCTGTGGATTAACTGATAAGTAAAAGAGCTAGGCTCAAGCCTAGCTCTTTTATAATGTTACTAATCAATCTTAGCGATATTAACAGCTTGAGGGCCACGTTGACCTTCTTCAATATCAAAAGAAACTTTTTGTCCTTCGTCAAGAGACTTGAAACCAGTTGACTGGATAGCTGAGAAGTGTGCAAAGACATCTGGACCATCTTCTTGAGTGATGAAACCAAATCCTTTTTCGCTGTTAAACCATTTTACTGTACCTTGTGCCATTTGAGTTACCTCTTTAAAAATTTATTTGTAAAAATATTAAGAGGAAAAACAAAAGATCACTAATACTTCAACTCAAAAAATTATTACTCTCTTACTTTAACAGTATTATGGCATTAAGTCAAGTCATGTCTCTTACTTTTTGATTATAAGATGACTCTTCCCTCCAACTTAGTACCTGAGGGGTGAGCAGCATATTTGCAGTCTTATTTTTCCAAAAGAAAGAGAGTGGGACAAAATCAGTAAACCGTGAGACAATCACGGTTTTGATTTTGTTGTCCCACCTCCGCCCACCTCCAACAGTTCCCCAAACTGTTGGAGGTGTCACTTGCATGGTAGTTAAACAGTCCAGTGGACTGTTTAAGGGGGTGCCTGAAAATAAGAATGCGCCCCAAGATAAGGACTACCAATCAGCAGTGGTTCATTGGTGCTAAAGCACCTAATGAACTCTGCAGGGGTAAGACTAAAGTTGGCATAGCCAACAAGTCTTACTCCCAACCACTGCATCTAGTCAGTGAAATTGACTAAATAAATAAGGCTGAGAACTTTTGTCTCAACCTCTTCAAATATTTAGACTCAGCATTAAAGCATTTTGTTGTAGAATTCAACGATAAGGGCTTCGTTGATTTCTGGATTGATTTCGTCACGTTCTGGCAAACGCGTCAATGAACCTTCAAGTTTGTCAGCATCAAATTGGACAAATGATGGACGTCCCAAAGTTGCTTCAACAGCTTCCAAGATCGCTGGGACTTGAGCTGATTTTTCGCGAACTGAGATCACTTGACCTGGAGCAACACGGTATGACGGAATATCAACACGTTTTCCATCCACAAGAATGTGGCCGTGGTTAACGAATTGACGAGCTTGGCGACGAGTAGTTGCAAGACCCAAACGGTAAACAACATTGTCCAAGCGACGTTCAAGCAAGATCATGAAATTGTAACCAAGTGTTCCTTCTTTGATCTTAGTAGCTTGTACGAACAAGTTACGGAATTGTTTTTCACCCAAACCGTAAGTGAAGCGCAATTTTTGCTTTTCAGCAAGTTGCAAACCGTATTCAGAAAGTTTTGAACGGTTGTTTGGACCATGTTGTCCTGGTACGTAGTTACGACGTGCCAACTCTTTACCTGTACCTGTAAGTGACAAGCCAAGGCGGCGTGATTGTTTCCATGATGGACCTGTATAACGTGACATTTAACTGTCCTCCTCTAAGTTAATAAAATACTGAGGAAATAACGTCTTAGGCAAACCTAATTCGTGCAGATGCCCTTCGCCTAAACAGCCAAGGTTACTGGTTTTTCAGAACATCTGTTGACGAGCTTTATTTTGCCCTGCTGTTATTTCACACAAAGGTTAGTATAGCATAGAAAAAAGGCTCTGTAAAGCCTTTTAGAGTTTACTAGTAAAAAACGAGAATAGAGACATTCCCAGTTCTTGTGCTTTTCCTCTATACAGCTTAAGCCTCATCATCTATATAACGGATAAGAGTCTTTTCAGTCAGGATATCAGAATAGGTATAGGATTCCACATAGGTGTTACTGATTTCTCCGGGATTATTGGCACGGTCGCTGTATTCCACGATAAATAGGGAGGGATAAACCTCGATCAAGCGGCCAATCTTGGTCTTTTCACGCTTACGGCCGTGATCTAAAGTCATCTCAACTTCTTTTCCTTCATGTTTTTTGACCGCTTCTTTGATTTTTTTCATTTTTGCTACATCTGTAAATGCATCACTCATGGTTGCTTATTACCTTTCTTCAAACTGGGCGATAGAGGAGAATTTGTTGTATTCTTTTTGGAAAATCAGCTTAACCGTTCCACGTGCACCGGCACGGTTTTTTTCTAGGATAACCTCGATCGTATTATCTTCAAACTGATCGTTGCTCTCTTTTTGATCACCACGCTCATAGTAGTCATCTCGGTAGAGGAAGGCGACAATATCGGCATCTTGCTCAATCGATCCGGATTCACGGATGTCTGATAAGATAGGGCGCTTATCTTGTCTCTGTTCAACTCCACGTGATAGCTGACTGAGAGCGATGACTGGAACCTTTAATTCCTTGGCCAGGATCTTAAGCTGGCGAGAAATATCAGAGACTTCCTGCTGGCGATTCTCAGTCCTGGTCCCAGTAATCAGCTGGAGATAGTCAATGACAATGAGACCTAGACCCCCGACTTCTTGGGCTAATTTTCGAGATCTGGCACGAATCTCGGTTACCTTAATCCCCGGGGTATCATCGATATAGATAGGCGCATCAGCCAAGGTTCCTTGAGCTAAAGTGAGATTTTGCCAATCTTGATCGGTCAGCTGACCTGTACGTAAGGCATGGGAATCCACCATGCCTTCTGCTGCCAACATCCGATTGACTAGGCTGTCTGCTCCCATTTCTAGGGAGAAGATGGCAACTGGCGCATTTTGCTTGGTTCCTATATTCTGGGCGATATTTAGGACAAAGGCTGTCTTACCAACGGCTGGACGGGCTGCTAGGATAATCAGCTGATCTGGATGCAGACCTGTTGTAATCTTGTCTAAATCTCTGAAGCCCGTTGGCAGGCCGGTCACATCTGATGTCTGTTTGGAGCGTTCTTCTAGGCTTTCGTAGTTTTCTTTGAGGACTTCTGCAATCCGCTTAAAGCCACTGTTGCTAGTGCGCTCATTGATATCCACCAAAGCTTTTTCCGCATGGGCGATGATATCATCTGACTCCAATGAACCATCATAGGCTTCGTTGACAGTATCTGTCAACTTGCTGATGATATTGCGCAGCATAGCCTTCTCGGCTACAATCTTGGCGTAATATTCAGCATTGGCACTGGTTGGCACACTATTGACTAACTCAACAAGGTAAGCAATCCCACCAATATTTTGAAGATCATCTTGACTATCTAAGATAGCACGGACCGTCGTCGCATCAATGGCATCATTACGGTCATTGAGCGTGATCATAGCCTTGAAGATCACTCGGTGAGAATACTTGTAGAAATCCTCAGGCTCGATATATTCACGTACAGAGATTAGCTTCTCTGGACTGATAAAAATAGATCCAAGTACTGACTGTTCAGCCACCAAATCCTGGGGCTGAACACGTAATTCCTGAGTATCTGCCACTCTAGCTCACTCCTTTTAGACTGTTATCGACTTATGCTCTGCTTTCTGTAACCTTGAGCTTGATCTGTGCGTCAACTTCCTTGTGAAGCTTGACAGGGACTTCAATCAGACCGATAGCACGGATGGGCTGCTCCAAGTCAATCGAGCGTTTGTCAACTTTGATGCCAAATTGCTTTTGTAATTCTTCTGCGATTTTCTTAGCTGTAATTGATCCGAAAGTTCGGCCATCTGGTCCTACTTTTTCAGTAAATTGCAGGCGTGTTTCTTCCTTTTCAAGCCTAGCCTTGAGATCTTTAGCTTCTTGCAAGATTTCTGCTGCATGCTTATCTTCAGCTTTCTGTTTACCTTTCAGCTCGTTAATGGCTTGGTTCGTAGCTTCTTTGGCTAGGTTCTTTTTAATCAGGAAGTTTTGGGCATAACCTGTTGGAACTTCTTTGACTTCGCCTTTTTTACCTTTGCCTTTAACATCTGCTAGAAAAATAACTTTCATATTAGTCTTCCTCCTCGAGTATTTGGTCAATGATTTGGGTTAATTTTTGATAGGCTTGGTTGACAGTCGTGTCATCCAGCTGACAAGCAGCAAGGTTGAAGTGACCGCCACCTCCCATTTCTTCCATAATGCGTTGGACGTTGATGCCATCACTAGAGCGTGCTGATATGGCGATCTGCCCTGAGGCATTTTTGGCAATGACAAAGCTGGCATGGACATTAGCCATTGTCAACAAGGTGTCAGCTGCTTTACTTGCAATGACATTGCTGTAGGTCTGGTTTTGATCACCTCTAGCAATCATGATGCCATTCCCATAGTCCTGGCCTGTCAAGATGAGCTCATTGACTCGGCGGTAATCCTCGAAATCAGTCGCTGAAATTTGCTGGATTTCCGTACTATCACTACCTAGACTTCTTAAGTAGCTGGCAACGTCAAAAGTACGATTGGTCACCCGAGTTGAGAATTTCTTGGTATCTAGCATGATCCCAGCCATCAAGACACTGGCTTGTATTTTTGTCAACTTTTCTTGCGCATTTTGGAATTGGAGCAGCTCTGTCACTAGCTCGCTGGCACTGCTGGCTCCGCTTTCGATAAAGGTCAAGACAGCCTTATCTGGGAAATCTTCGTCCCGTCTATGGTGGTCAACAACAATGACTTCTGTAAACCTGTCGTAAAGCTCCCTAGAGAGCGTCAAAACCGTTTTGGAGTGGTCAACCATGATCAGTAAATCATTTGAGCTGGCCTTACTGAGAGCCTCCTCAACTGTGATCAGGCTGGTCTGTCCGTCTTTTTGAATTTTTTCAATGGCACGGGCAACATCTGCATTTAAATCGTTCTCATCAAAGACAGCATAGCTGGCATCCATAATATTGGCAGCAAAGCGCTGCATCCCGACGGCTGCACCAAGTGCATCCATGTCCATATTTTTATGACCTACTATGAAGACTCTGTTGGCTGACTTGATCCGATCGGAGATAGCTGTCATCATAGCTCTGGTCCGCGTCCGTGAGCGCTTGACCGTCGATACTGTTCCTCCACCAAAGTAGAGAGGGTTCTTATGATCATCGGTAGCATTGATGACCACTTGGTCCCCACCTCTCATCAGGGCAATATTAAGATTTTGCTGAGCCATTTGTCCAATCTCTTGGTGGTTATCTTCTCCATACGAGATTCCCATACTCAATGTCAGAGGCAATTCAAGCTCCTTGGCTGCTTCTCGGAACTTTTCTAGGATCGTAAATTTATCCTCAATCAGGGTCGATAGGACCTTGTAATCTGTAAAGAGGTAAAAGCGATCGACACTCATGCGGCGATAGTAAATATGCTGGCCTTGCGCAAACTCCGAAATAAAGCTGGCCACAAAACTATTGATCTGGGCAACATCACTGTCGGAAAGATTAGCCGTGGTATCATCATAGTTATCCACTGAGATAATCCCAATAACTGGCTGTTTCATCGAATCGTCGCCAGCAGCGTCACCACTAGCAGAGTCAAAGAAATAAAATAGACCTGCTGAAAGATCAAGATTGACAATATAAGTGTAATCATTGATCTGGATACGGTAGTTGGCTGAACCGGATTTTTTTTCTTGAATGATCTTACGTAATAGGTCGACATCCATCTTGCCGTCTTCCTTAGTAAAAATCAATTCTGCATAGGGATTGAACCAGCCGATCTCATCGCTTTCTGGGTCAAACTGAACCACACCAACTGGCATTCTATCTAAGAGCGTCTTTAGACTCAGCTCTGTCTGGTCATTAAGGCGCTCAATCTGCTCTAACTCAGAGAGTTCATAGGCCTGCTTTTGGTAGTAGAGCAAGCCCACCATAGCCACCAAAACAAGAAAGATGGCCAGTAAAAGAGCTGTCTCAGTGTGTACGGTCTTGACACAGATGGCAAGAATCCCAAAGAAGATCAAACCAATCATGACCAAGTGGATGGTCTCTAGTCGAATTTTTCTCATTAAATTTAACCTCATTAATCTCCTTATTATACCACAAAAAAGCCTAGAATCCTAGACTTCTTCTTGGTTATTGACCAACTTGTGACGGGTCTTAGATTAGGCCTTGCGGCTGGCCTTTTGATTGCCTTCTAAATAGACCATGAGAATGGAAATATCAGCTGGGTTGACGCCTGAGATCCGACTGGCTTGGCCGATGGTTTCAGGATTGATCTTTTTGAATTTCTGGCGGGCTTCGGTAGCGATGGAGTCAATGTCATCCCAGTCAATGTTAGCGGGAATTTTCTTTTCTTCCATGCGCTTCATCTTGGCTACTTGATCCAAAGCCTTGTTGATGTAGCCTTCATACTTGATTTCGGTTTCGAGTAGTTCGATCACTTTGGGACTGAGATCCTCCGCAGCTGGTCCGATGAATTTGACCACATCTGAGTAGCTGATCTCTGGACGACGCATAAATTCTTTGGCTGTCACGGCATCTGTCAAGGGCTTAAAGCCCATAGCAGCAACCCTTTCATTGGTTTCCTTGACAGGTTTTAGCTTGATAGTTGACAGGCGTGTCATCTCATTGTCAAACTGGGCTTTCTTGATCTCGAAGCTGAGCCAGCGCTCTTCATCAACCAAACCGACTTGACGACCAATTGGAGTCAAGCGCATATCAGCATTGTCATGGCGCAAAATGAGGCGGTACTCGGCACGAGAAGTGAGAAGGCGGTAAGGCTCCAGGGTTCCTTTTGTCACCAAGTCATCAATCATAACACCAATATAGGCATCGCTGCGCTTAAGAATAAGCTCAGGCTTGCCTTGCACCTTGAGGGCTGCATTGATCCCAGCCACTAGGCCTTGGCCGGCTGCTTCCTCATAGCCAGAGGTGCCATTGGTTTGACCTGCCGTAAAAAGACCAGAGATCAGCTTGGTTTCAAGAGTAGCCCGCAGCTGGTGGGGCAGGACAATATCGTATTCGATAGCGTAGCCTGTGCGCATCATCTCTGCCTTTTCGAGGCCTTTGATGGAGCGCAGCAACTCTCTTTGAACGTCCTCGGGTAGACTCGTTGACAGACCTTGGACATAAACTTCCTCTGTATCACGCCCTTCAGGTTCAAGGAAGAGTTGGTGGCGATCCTTGTCTGCAAAGCGGACAATCTTGTCCTCGATCGATGGGCAGTAACGTGGTCCAACCCCCTTGACGACACCAGAAAACATAGGCGCACGGTGGAGGTTTTTATTGATAATGTCATGGCTGGACTGGTTGGTATAGGTCAGCCAGCAAGGCACTTGATCCTGAAGATAGTCTTCATCTTTTGATAGAAACGAAAAATGATTTGGCTTTTCATCTCCGGGCTGGATTTCTGTTTCGTCGTAGTTGATCGTTGAAGCCTTGACACGTGGCGGGGTCCCTGTTTTGAAACGCCCAATTTCAAGCCCTAGTTTTTTAAGGTTATCCGCCAGAGTTACAGAGGCTAGACTGTTATTGGGACCTGATGAATACTTGAGGTCACCGAGGATGATTTCCCCACGAAGGGCAGTCCCAGTCGTGACCACGACAGCCTTAGCGCCGTACTTGATCCCAGTTGCTGTGACAACACCAACAACCTTGCCATCTTCGACCAAGATATCATCGATCATGCTTTGGCGCAGGGTTAAGTTTTCCTGCTGCTCAACGGTGTGCTTCATCTCACGCGCATAGAGGGCCTTATCAGCCTGCGCTCTCAGGGCACGAACTGCTGGACCCTTACCGGTATTGAGCATCTTCATCTGGATGTAGGTCTTGTCGATGTTCTTGCCCATCTCACCGCCCAGCGCATCGATCTCACGCACCACGATTCCCTTGGCAGAGCCGCCGATAGACGGATTGCAGGGCATAAAGGCCAGCATCTCAAGGTTGATGGTAGCCAGCAAGGTCTTGCAGCCCATACGGCTGGCAGCCAAGCTAGCTTCAACACCAGCATGCCCAGCCCCGACCACGATAACATCAAATTCTTCTGTAAATGTGTGTGTCATTTCGTCTCCTTCTGTTTGATAGAAATAGTATATTCAATCAATCCCCACAAAACTTTGAAAGTATTTTTTGTCTGAGTTTTTTTATGTGAATACAGTCCCCATAAGATATTTAATACAACATCAGCATCAGTTTTTTTGTTACGATAAAATAGTCGGTATTTCATGCCATTATTAACTTTATTCTGATTGACTTGACCCTGTTCTGATTTTTCAGATGTCGAAGCATTTAGACTAAATGTTTTACTTCTCTTACCATACCGATTAAGAGTTTTGGAATCGTAACCGTAATAGTAAACAATGTCATTTAATATATCCCTCATCTTGGAATATTCATATTCGCTACCGATACTAGGCATTTTCTTTAGACCTTTATAAATTAGGAAAAGAATAAATAGCACAAAACCACCAAGTAGCATGGAACTCCACGCCAATGTGTCCTTTATATAGCTATCTCCTAACGCAGTAATGGAAGTTATAATAATTGTGAGATTACCTAAAAATATCACCCCTACGAAAAAATTGGTTCTCCGATGATTTAAAGAAGCAGCTTCTTCTAATTCTTTCATCAACCTTTGGATAGTTACATCCAAAGAATCTGAGGATTTTTTTAAAATATCTTTTTTTATTTTCTCCAATGTTTCCAAATAAGTTTTTCTATCTAAACTTTTTTCACTAATACTTCTAAATTTTTTATATGGAAAATGCAGTATCCAAACTGCTATAACTGTAATTAATACTAAAAATCCTACATAATATCCTAGATGAATTGATAGTTTATTCAATCGACAGAATATCGGTACACCATAAATAGATCCTGCCAGTACAAAACTGTATATTATCAGTCCTGTGAAATATTGTCTTGAATATGATATAGCATTATAAATTTCAAAATGACAATTTATTTTTGAAAAAATATCATTATAAAAATTACTCATCTCTTGGTTTGAAATCTTGTAATCTCTTTCGCTCATTTCCCTTCCTCCATACAAAAATAGCCAAAACTCTCGAAAACTGTACGTCAAAAAACGTACAATTCTCATGAGCTTTGACCATCATGATGCTTGTTAGGGTAATTGTATCAAAATCTTTATTTTTGTCAATCTACCTGACTGAGTAGAATCTATTAAACGTATTGACGAACCTCTTGGTTGTTATAGGCATTGTCAATAATGGCACCGCCTAGGCATTCGTCACCATCGTAGAAGACAACGGCCTGTCCTGGTGTAATAGCACGCTGAGGCTCATCAAAGATGACCTCTGCCTTGTCGCCTGATACCTTGACAGTTACTTTACTATCCGGTTGACGGTAGCGGAACTTAGCTGTGCATTCAAAGGTGAATTCCTCAGGCATATCACGGGTAAAGTGGACTTGACTAGCCTGTAAAGAGGTTGACATAAGGGACTCATGGTAGAAACCTTGGCCGACATAGAGGATATTTTGTGATAAGTCCTTGCCGACAACGAACCAAGGGGCATTGTCCCCACCGTGCTGACCGCCGATTCCCAGACCGCCGCGCTGACCAATGGTGTAGTACATGAGACCAGCATGCTCACCCATATCACGACCATCAACGGTCATCATGCGACCGGGTTGTGCTGGTAGGTAGTTTCCTAAGAACTCTTTAAAGTTCTTTTCACCGATGAAACAGATACCAGTCGAGTCTTTCTTTTTAGCGGTCGCTAGGCCAGCTTCTTCTGCAATACGGCGTACTTCAGGCTTTTCAAGGTGCCCCAGAGGGAACATGACTTTTTGCAGCTGTTCTTGTGAGAGCTGGCTGAGGAAATAGGTTTGATCCTTATTGTTGTCAGCCCCACGCAGCATGTGGACAGTGCCATCTTGGTCACGGCTAACTTGGGCATAGTGACCAGTTGCCACGTAGTCAGCACCCAGACTCATAGCGTAATCAAGGAAGGCTTTGAACTTAATTTCCTTGTTGCACATCACGTCTGGATTGGGCGTCCGTCCGGCACGGTACTCGGCCAAGAAGTACTCAAAGACACGGTCCCAGTACTCTTTTTCAAAGTTGACAGAGTAGTAGGGAATCCCAATCTGGTCTGCAACTGCGGCAACGTCCTTATAATCTTCGGTCGCTGTGCAGACACCGAACTCATCTGTGTCGTCCCAGTTTTTCATGAAGACGCCGATGACATCATAGCCCTGCTGCTTAAGCAAGAGGGCTGTCACTGATGAATCGACACCGCCACTCATCCCGACGACGACACGTGTTTTAGCATTATCCGTCATAGATAATCTCCCATCAAATATAAGATGCTCAGGACTAAAAAGGCTAAAAACAGCTGTATTTTAGCCCCTGCTCAATTGGAAAAAGTGACCTAAATTTAGCCACTATTTCTTGGTTAACATAGACTTGAAGGGTCTAGTTATTCAACAATCGATTTGAAGGTCGACAGTGAAAAACGGCGTTAGCAAGGCTAACACCGTAACAGATTATAACATGATTTAATCAGAAAGCAAAATAGGATAACTCTTTCCTGTGCGGACTTTGATGATACTGATGACCGCTAAGGCCAGCCAAGTGAGAAGCGTCAGGGCAATCACAAAACCAAAGTAACCAGGGGACTTATAGGTCAGCGTCAAGCTATTGTGACCAGCCTTGGACGATACCGTAGGGACTCCGAAGGTCGATAGGGTATAATCTTTTGGTGAGAGCGTCTTACCATTTAAGGTCAAGACTGTCCGCTTATAAACCTCGATGGGAAGCTCTGTTCTCCCACCTTTGGAGTCCCAGCTCAGGGTCAAGTTCCCTTCTTTATTGATGGTTTTTTTAACATCTTTATTAAAAATAATCTTCTTGGCATACTCATCATAGGTATTGTAGCCTTTAATCGAACCATAGAGAGGGACATAATCAGGTGTTGACTTTTCAATACGGCGTAAGAGCAGGCTATTTTCTGGCTCAAACATGGCATAATATTGTTCTTCATAGCTGCCATTAGGATGAGTATGCTTACCTGGCTTCATGACATATCGGGAGGCTTTAGCTGCTTGATCTGCCTCTTGCAAGCTATTGATCGCTTGCCCTGCCCCTAATAGGGCACAGATTAACAGGAGGATACTGAGATATTTTTGCTTGGGCAGGCGACTGATGATCAAGGCGGCAATAACAATGACTAAGATCGTCGCTGGTACAAAGAAACGAAAAGGAAACTGAACTAACTTGGCAAAGCTATTGCCACGAGCGATCAACCAACCCCAGGGGAAATAAGAAGAAGCTAGGAAGAGGAAGAACAGGTAGACACCATTTAGGATACGCTCCCAACTTTCTATCTTTTTCCAGCGGTAAAGCAGGTGGACCAGCTGAACCACCATTAATACGGCCAATGCTACAGGGGTTACCAACCAATATTTGGATCCATTATTAATGGTATTAAAGGCCATCGTTTCATTGATAAAGGGATTGAGCAAGTTATTATCAGCTTTTAAAAATAGCAAGGCCAGCCAGACATTGGCTGTTAGAAGCAAGGTTATCCCTACAGCAAGCGCAACTTGAGCCAGAATACGCTTTTTATTTTGACTGATCATAAAGCCGTAAGCAAAGAAAGGAATATAGATCAAAATTAAGAAGAGGGTACTCAGTAAGTGGATATGAAACATCAAACTCACTGAAAATGCCAACTGCAAAGAATTGATCTCTTTTTTTAGGACAAAGCGGAAGGCTGGGATCAGAGAGAAGGGCATGACAGCTGCTCCCCAGCTCGTGAATCCCTGTCTCATGGTCCAATATTGGATGGAAAAGGTCGTCAGATATAGGAAAGCTAAGGGAAGGGAAATCTTATCTTTGATTTTTAATGTCCGCAGCAAGCTATACATGGCTGTCCCAGAAACGATACCTAATACTAGGCGCGATACTAATTGGTAACCAAACCAGGTCCTGCCCAGTAGGACTAATATCCCTTGAAAATAGGCAAAGAAGGGACCATAGAGAGCGTTGACAATCCGTCCTGACTGCTGGAAGCCGTAGATCGAGACAAAGTAAGAGAAGTTGTGCTCTCGAATCTGCATGGCAGCATCATAAAACCTATTGTAGTGAAAGAGGGAATCCGCCCCCATAGCAAAGGTATTGCTTCTCCATTGTGGAAGGACGAGCAAGAATGAGAAAAGAGAGATCAATAGAACTGCTCTTATATAGTGAAACCAAGTCTTTTTCATCATGTCAATCTCCGAATGTCGTCAAAATCAGTTTCTAGTATAGCATAAAAAAAGAATTTGGAACAAACCTTCCAAATTCTTTCTTAGATACTATTTATGGCTTACATTCCCCAAGCTGATAGGCCTTGAGCGTTATAAGCATTGATGGCTGCATTGACTTGGTCATCGACAGTTGCTGTGGATCCCCAACCTGGCATGGTTTGGAAGAGACCTGATGCGCCTGAACCATTCGCAACATTTGGGTTTCCATTTGACTCACGCGCGATGATGTATTCCCATGTTGACTGGCTGACACCTGTAGCCGCAGCCATTTGTGCAGCTGCTCGGCTACCAACTTCACCGGCTTGATTACCATTTGCCAAGGTATAGTTAGCAGATTGTGCACCTTGTGATGGAGCTGCTGTTTGAGCGTCAGCATTGGCTGTTTCAGAAGCGTCTGTCGCTGCTGTTTGACCAGCTTGAGCGCTGTCATTTTCCACTGTTGCTAGCTCGGTAGAGGCTGTTTGCGTAGAATCGTTTGCTTCTTGTGTTTTGCTTACTTTTTCTTGTTTATTATCATTGGCACTATCGGATGTCGTTGAGACTTCTTCGGCAAAGGATAGGTCAGATACTGGATCTTTGTGGTTATGTTCAGAAATAAAGCCGAATACCATGGCTGCTAAAGTCGTTAAGATCGTAAAGATAACGAGTTTATCAGATTTTTTATTTTTTTGTTTCTTATGCATTGGGCTACTCCTTTTTTGCTTTTGCGTGATTCCATACTATCTAAAAGTTATTACTGTTGAATTGTTTTAAGGTTAAAAATATTACAAGTGCATTTTTTTTAGATAAAAAAGAGAGTGGAACACAATCAATAAACCGTGATTTTCTCACGGTTTTGATTTTCTTTGCTGCTTTTATTCCGCTCTATTTCCTGTATCAATCTACTAATACCAGCCATTAGCGTTCCAAAACTCTAGGGCTTTGCTCCATGATCCATAGCGTGAGGTGACATATTCGTCAGCTACACGTTCCTGATTTTCAGGCGATAGGTCATTATTCAAATAAGACTTGGTCAGCTGATAGCGGCCATAGTATTGGCCATTTTGTGCTGTATAGCTGCCTCCAGATTCTTTTTGAGCGATGGTTTCCTTGGCTGCAGCCTCTGAGTCTTTCTTTGAACTGGATTTACTGTTTTTAGCTGACTCGGTCTCACTCTCACTATGACTTACAACTTGGGTAGCTGTGGCTTCTGATGTTGCTGTTTGACTGTGCCTTGCTGCTGGCGCTTGGGGAGCAGAAGCAGCTGACGCTTGTGATTCTGGCTCAGATGAACTAGACGACGGGCGACTAGGAGCTTTAGCTGATTGCTGAGTTGGCTTTGGATCCGTCTTGGCCTTTGTTTCTGGACTATCTGACTGACTCGCTGACTCAGAGCTAGGCATCGCTGCTTGTGCTGTCTCACTAGATGATGCTTGTGAGGTAGCCAATAGGGAGTCACTCGCTGGTGTCTGGCTGGATTTTTCCTGACGAGGCTGTTCAGGCACTGTCTCACTTGGGGCCTGTGCTGTAGTTTGAAGCTTATCCTGCTGAGTATTTTTTTGATCCGCATCGGTAGGCTCCAGCTTAAGCGCTTGACCAGCCATGATGAAGTCTGGATTTTTTATATGATTCAGCTGGGTTAGATTGGTAACGCTGGTATTGTATTTTCTAGCAATGGCAGATAGGGTATCTCCACTTTTAACAGTGTAAGTATCTGCTTGAACGACATGAGATACGCTGACTGCTCCAAGAGCTGTTGCAGCAGACAGGCCAAGTAAGGCCAATTTTTGTGATTGGCGATTATTTTTTCTGTGTGTTTTAATTGTCATGATCACCACTCCTTTAAAAAATATAGTGACCACTATACACATTTATTATTACTTTGGCTTTGATCTTGGGTTAAAAATATTACAATCGCATTGAATCTCTATGAGTAATCCTGAATGCTTCCTAATAAAATAGAAGTATTTATAAAAAGCTGTTTAAAAGACGAGCCTGAGATAAAAATCCAGACTCGTTAATATTATCTTAAATTTATCAGATTAACGCAGTGGTTGGGAGTCCTTATCTTGGGGCGCATTCTTATTTTCAGGCGCTCCCTTAAACAGTCCACTGGACTGTTTAACTACCATGCAAGTGATAGCTCCAACAGTTTGGGGAACTGTTGGAGGTGGGCGGAGGTGGGTTAAAAAGCTCTAGTAGAGCTTTTTAATCGGGAAATAAAGCTTGCAAAGCAAGTGTCAAGCTCCAGTGGACTTTGGCAGTCTATCCCCAGACTGCCAAAGCCTGCCACCTAAAAATAAGAAAGTGGCAGAACTTCGAGTCTAAAAATGGGAAAGCGAGATAAATCAAAACCGTGATTTTTTCACGGTTTACTGATTGAGTCCCACTCTCGTCTTAAAATGATTATTTTCATTATCTTTTCGAGAAAATTAGTCTAGTTCTTTAGCCAAAAAAGTGTTAGGGCTAGGATCAACATGGCTAAAAGAAAGAGGCTGTCTGCTAGGCGCCAGCGAAGCTGACGATATTTCGTCCTCCCATCGCCACCTTGATAACCTCTAGCTTCCATAGCTATAGCTAGAGCATCCGCACGCTTAAAGCTAGACGCAAAGAGCGGAATCAAAATCGGGATGACTGATTTAATTTTTTGGAGTAGGTGACCCTCGCCAAAATCTACGCCACGTGCTTGTTGTGCCTTCATAATCCTAG
This sequence comes from Streptococcus sp. ALY_211, assembly GCF_058314555.1. Taxonomy (NCBI): domain Bacteria; kingdom Bacillati; phylum Bacillota; class Bacilli; order Lactobacillales; family Streptococcaceae; genus Streptococcus; species Streptococcus sp. ALY_211. The sequence goes on from NZ_JBZFUN010000002.1 coordinate 228,732, forward strand.
TCGTATCATCCATAAGTGTAGGAACAAAGCGCAAGCTCAAAGATAACATCAAACCAATCTCGTGGACCGGAACCTTTAAGGGTTTGAGAGGTTTGAGTAGCGATTCCACTGCGTCAGACAGGCTTAAGGGGGTTGTCGTCAAAGTGACCAAAGTAGAAAAAGAGATAATTAGTATAAATCGCATCAAAATCAGTCCCGCCATATGCAAGCCTGTATCTGTGATGCTTAGAAAGCTGAAGGTCCAAATTACTTGTCCTTGATGGTTGAAAAAAAGCTGGAAGGCAGTTGTGAATAATATGAGTACGAATACAGACCTGAGACCATTGATAAAAAAGCTCAATTTGACTTGGGATAACAAGATCAAGATCAGGGTAAAACCAGCCATGATAAGGTTAGTTAGAAGGTTATTGGCCCAGAAGATGATCAGGATAAAGGCAAACATGGCTAACAATTTGCTCCTGGGATCCAGTCTGTGAATTAAGGAATGACCAGGGATGTAGCGTCCTAGAATGAGATTATCCATTAAGTACCTCCACGAATTCCTCTATAGTAATGGGAAGCTGGTCGATCTTCCAACCTTTCTTGACCAAATCATAGGCAAAACGGGTAATTTTGGGAACTCCTAGTTGCTTGCTTTCTAAAAACTCCACTTTTTGAAAGACAGACTTAGGTAGTCCTTGATCGATGATGCGACCCTTTTCTAAGACATAGGCATAGTCAGCAAAATTCGCCACATCATCCATGAGGTGGGTGACAAGTACAATGGTTTGTCCCTGATCATGGAGCTCTGAAAACAGTTCCATCAGCTCTTTACGTCCCTTAGGATCAAGACCTGCTGTCGGCTCATCTAGGACTAGGACTTCTGGCTCCATGGCTAGGATACCTGCGATAGCGACCCGTCTCATCTGTCCTCCTGAGAGCTCAAAAGGATTTTTATCGAATAAGTCCTCAGCAATCCCCACCTGCAATAACTTTTCCTTGGCGACCAACAGAGCATCTTCTCTAGTGACCCCAAAATTTTGGGGACCAAAGGCGACGTCCTTGAGTACTGTCTCTTCAAAGAGCTGACTTTCAGGAAATTGGAATACCAGGCCAACTTTACGGCGGAGAGGACGGATGGTCTTGTTTTTGGATTGCGCTGTTATTTGGATATCATCGACTTGTACCAAGCCCTTAGTCGGCTTATTGAGCCCATTTAGCAGCTGCATAATCGTAGACTTTCCGCTGCCTGTATGACCGATAAAGGCTGTGTAGGAAGCGTCCTCAATCTGCACGGTCGCATCAAAAAGCGCCCGCTCCTCAAAGGGGGTTCCTTCTTGATAGGTAAAACTTACTTGCTCGAGAGTAATGCCCATAGGTCATCTCCTAGTTCTGATTCGGTGGCATATGCTTTATCTATGGCAAATGGGGTCTCTTTAAGGGCGCTTAGGAGAGCTGTTGTAAAGGGACAATCTAAGCCAAGCAGATCTAACTCATGTCCTCGTCCTAGGAGCTCTCTTGGTGTAGAGGTGGACTCGATTCGTCCTTTTTTCATGACGAGGACACGATCGCTCAGGGCTACCTCATCTAAGTCATGTGTAATAGACAAAATCGTCATTCCATAGTTATCCCTAACTTTTTTGATGGTTTCCATCAGTTCCAAACGCCCTTGGGGATCAAGCATACTGGTTGCTTCATCTAGGATCATAATATCTGGTTGCATGGCTACAATACCAGCGATTGCCACTCTTTGTTTTTGTCCGCCGGAGAGTCTGGCAGGTTCCCTATGAGCAAACTCACTCATGCCAACTAAATCGAGACTCTCTGTGACACGCTTTTTCATGTCCTGATAAGGTATCCCTTGGTTTTCTAAACCAAAAGCGATATCGTCTTCAACCGTTGCACCGACAAATTGATTATCAGGATTTTGAAAGACCATCCCTATTTTTCGTCTGATGTCCCAGACAGTATCTTGTGTCAATTCTTGGTCTGCAATTTTAATTGTGCCGGATTTTGGCTCAAGGAGACCATCAATCAATCTCACGAGAGTTGACTTTCCTGAGCCATTGTGTCCGACGATGGAAAGCCACTCCCCTTGTTTGACGTGAAACGTCACATTTGTCAGGGTGTTTTCTTGGCTTTCAGGGTAAGCAAATGTCAGACCTTCTAGTGATATTATTGCTGTCATCGTTATTGAAATGTATCTTTGAATAAATAGCCTGCACCTTTGAAGTAGTCATAGCCTGAATAAATGGTGAAGATCAAGGCGATGTAGAGCATGACTAAACCTGCTGTTTCTAGGTGGCAAAGCAAGAGGATAACACTGAGCATCTGAGTCACAGTCTTAATCTTACCAGGCATAGCAGCAGCAAGGACTGTTCCTCCGTTTTCGACTAGGAGTAGACGCAAGCCAGTCACTGCTAGCTCTCGACAGATGATAATGGCCGATACCCAGGCTGGTGCTAGATCCATCCCGACCAGCATAATAAAAGCTGACATCACCAGCATTTTATCCGCTAGCGGATCTGCAAATTTACCAAAGTTGGTCACGACTCCCCATTTTCTTGCTAAATAACCATCCAGATAATCTGTGAAGCTGGCAATAGCAAAAACAATAGCGGCAATCACATGCATAACGATCCCGTGCCCTTTAAGTGAGGTCAGGATAAGAAATAGGGGAATCATAAAGATACGAATAATAGTCAATAAGTTTGGTAAATTTTCTTTTTTTGTCATTGAGATCTCTTTTCTATTTTTGGTCAGTCTCGTCTTTTATACTCTCTTATTATAGCAAAAAATATGGGGTTTTAAACTAGTCTGGGAAGACTGTCATCTCTGATATGGCCATCTGGTCCAAGACCAACTGCCCCGTCTCGATTACATCCTCTAGTGTTAACTGGGTTAGATAAGTCGGTACCTGGAGGTAGGACTCCTCATCCGTTTGGTAGGCGGCTAATTGTGTCATGAGGTGCTCGACGCTATCTAAGCTCCTGATAAATTCTCCGTAGTATTCACGCTTCAGGGTATTTAAGTGCTCCTCATTTAAGTCTGGATTGGTCTTGAACTGTTTGATAGCTCTTTCTAATTGATTGCCTAAATTAATCGGCTCCAAAGTGTCAGAACTGATAATGACAAACTGGTAACGACGTGATACCTCAATATCAATATCAAAAGAATCATCAATGATTCCCTGATCATAATATGTTTGATAGTTCTGACTCGTCCAGCCAAGGATCATGGAGAAAAAGAAACGCAGTTTCAGTTTTTGGCTGACTAAACTTCCTTCACTAAGGGGAGCCAATCTAATACCCATGGCTAGCTTAGGCTTCGCTACCTCTCGTTGAACAGAGGCTTTCTTGACAACTTCTGTCAAGTTGATACGTTTTCTGTCAATATTATGTTTATGACTTGTAAACTTCTTTTGCTTTTCCTGGATACGCTGGCTGACTAACTCTTTGTCAAAGTTGCCAACAACAAAGAGGCTCATATTCGATGGTGTATAATAGGCTCTATGACTGTCTTTTAAGTCTTTTAGGGTGATATTAGCTAAACTTTCCTGACTCCCTGCGATATCTTCAGCCAGGGGTGTTTCAGGATAAAGATTACTCAAGATTCCGTTGTAAAGTTTGTAGTCAACATCGTCAAGGTACATGTCAACTTCCTGTTTGATAATGGCCTTTTCAGCCTCAACTGATTCTTGATCGAAGTCTGCTGTCATGATAAATTCCTGCAGCAAGTCTAAGGCTTCTAAGTTTTCACCATGGGATGAAAAATAGTAGGCTGTCTTTTCGTAACTCGTAAACGCATTGCTGTCAGCTGAGAGTTTTGCAAATTCTAGAGCAGCATCTTTGCCATCTGCTAACTCAAACAACTTATGCTCTAAGAAGTGGGCGAGCCCTGCTTTGTTTACAGGTGCTTCATTTTCTTTTGTTGCTGGAGCATCAAGGGAGCCAAACTTAACCTCAAGCAGGGCAGACATCTCAGCAAAATCTTCCTTGGGGTACAAATATAGATGAAGGCCATTATCTAAAACCTGATGATAGACAGGTTCATGGGTATAGTCAAACGCTTGTTTTTCCAACATCTCATTCTACTCCTTCTAGATAATAGATTGCTTGTAGGTGGCATTGCCGTGCGGCTGCAATAATATCAGCCTTACTAGCTGCTTGAATGCGCTCATCCCAAGAAGAATCATCTGTCTTTTCACTAAGGAAAAGAGACCTGTTATAATTTTTCTCAATGAGATACTTAGGATGGTCGCCAGCAATATGTCTCTGAGCAATCAAGAGATCTTTGGTCTGTTTCAGGAGGTGACCAGAAAAGCGGCCCAATTTAAAATCATACCATTGTCTATTGATTAGATTTAAGGCCTGCTCTCGTTTGCTGCTATCGATACCTGCGTAAATTTGTAGTAAACCAGTGTAGGGGTCTATTTGGCTACCAATACTGTAGGCTAAGCCAGCTTTTTCTCTAACTTGTGTAAATAATCTGGAATGACTAAAAGCTCCAAGCATACTATGTAAGACCTGATAAACAGGATAGGTATCGTCACTCAAGCGCACAGGTAAATTGTAGGCTAACTGGAGAATTGACTGCTTGTCCGATTGTTGTTCAAGCTGCTCCTTGATGATGGCTTGCTTATCTTGCTGATAGGTGGTAGCCGCTATTTCTGATCGTGCCTGAAAAGGAAATTGATTTAGCTTGTCAAGGGCAGCAGCCGTATCAAGGTCGCCGAGTAAAAAAATATCGATCTGATCTTCCCGCAACATTCTTTGCAACTCTTGATAGGCGGTATAAGAGGTTTCTTGCTCAACTAGATTTGGATCAGCAAATCTAGACACTTGTAAATTTTCATCTCTATAGTAAAGTTTGTGTAATCCTAATTCACTGTAATAAAAACTGTCCTCTTTGTCTGCTTTTAGGTAGTTTATCAGATTCTCTTTCTCAATATCAAATGCTGTTGATTGGAATTGCTCAAGAGTGCTCAAAGGGTTGTAAAGGACATTGTAAAGGATGTCAAAAACTTCCTCTAGGATAGTTTCTTGCCCTAGGAGGTAGCGATCATTTAAAAAATCAATGTCAATATCGACTAAGTGATACAGTCCTCGATCGGAAACATGTGTTGACAAGCTGGTCCCATACATATCGGCTAGAGCCCTTCTAAATACCTGGTTGGTCGGATACTTTTGGTTGGCTAACCCAAGCATCTGGGCTACTAATACTCGTTTGGCAACCGTCTCTTTGCGGCGATTCCCTGTAAACCTAACTGTCAACTTATTGGTTTTAAACTTCTTTGTTTGAATGTGGTGCAAATTGACACCATCAACAATTTTCATGACAAGTCCTCATCCGTTTGTTAATGCCTTAAATTATAACAAAATATGCTATAATATTCTCATTAGAAAGTCGAGGAACGTATGGAATACAAACTCTTTGATGATGTCATTCTTTTACAGTCTCTTTTGAAAGATTTGCGAATTATTCCAACCGGCGGCGCTGTTAAGTCTTTTTTAGCTGAAACGACTGTACTCTTAAATGGCAAAGACGAAAAGCGACGTCGTAAACAATTAAAAGCGGGGGACACCATCACTATTCCCTCTGAGAACTTAGAGATCACCATTATTTCACCATCTGATGAAGAAATTGCTCAGCATGAAGCTGAACGAGCTGAGGAAAAACGGGTCGCTGCTCTGGTCAAAGAGATGAACCAATCCTATAAGGCTAAGAAAAAACAGTCTAGACAGGTTTCTAGTGGGCGTGGACGGACTCCTAGACAGGGGAAAAATCAAGCACCAGTCAGATTTCCAGGTAGGTAACATGTGGCTCGAATCCATTAGACTTAATAATTTCCGTAACTATCATGAAATGTCAGCAGAATTTTCCAAGGGTCTAAACGTTTTTCTTGGAAAAAATGCCCAAGGAAAGACCAATTTCCTAGAGGCCATATACTTCCTTGCCTTGACCCGCAGTCATAGGACACGAAGCGATAAGGAACTGATTCGTTTTCATGAGACAGCTCTTCGAGTTTCAGGACAGCTCCAACGCTCTAGCGGTAAACTTCCTTTAGAAATCAATTTATCTGATAAGGGGCGTATTACCAAGATCAATTATCTCAAACAAACGAAATTATCCGATTATATTGGTAATATGACGGTTGTCCTTTTTGCACCAGAAGACCTACAGTTGATTAAGGGATCTCCTAGTTTACGTCGTAAATTTTTAGACATCGATCTAGGGCAGATTAAACCGGTCTATTTATCTGACTTATCCCATTACAACCATATCCTTAAGCAGCGCAATGCCTATCTCAAGACAGCTTCGATCATTGATGCCGATTATCTAGCCGTTATTGATGAACAGCTAGCTGACTACGGCAGCCGTGTTATGGAGCATCGCTATCATTTTATCAAAGATCTAGCCAGGGAAGCTGACCAGCATCACCATACTATCTCTAATCAGATGGAACATCTGAGCATCTCTTATGAAGCATCAGTCAAGTTTGACCAGATTGAGCTGATCAGGGAAAATTTCCTTGAACAGCTCAAAAAAAACTACCATCGTGATAGCTTTAAAAAGAATACGGGAGTTGGTCCTCATCGTGATGATCTGACTTTTTTTATCAATGATATGAATGCTTCCTTTGCTAGTCAAGGTCAGCAGCGAAGTTTAATTTTATCCCTAAAGTTAGCAGAAATTGAGTTAATCAAGCTGACGACTGGTGATTATCCTATATTACTGCTTGACGATGTTATGAGTGAACTTGACAACCATCGTCAAGTGAAACTTTTAGAAGGCATCAAAGAAAACGTCCAAACCTTCATTACAACAACGAGTTTAGAGCATTTACATCATTTACCAGAAAACTTGAAAGTCTTTACAGTAGACAAGGGCTCTATCAAGGTAAGCCAATGAAATGCTTATTTCCTCTATATCATAGGTGTCAATATTATTGACAGGAACTTTACAAAGAAACGAGTCTGAGACAAAAGTCCAGACTCGTTAATATTATCTTAAATTTACCAGATTAACGCAGTGGTTGGGAGTAAGACTTATTGGCTATGCCAACTTTAGTCTTACCCCTGCACAGTTCATTAGGTGCTTTAGCACCAATGAACCACTGCTGATTGGTAGTCCTTATCTCGGGGCGCTTTCCTATTTTCAGGCGCCCCCTTAAACAGTCCACTGGACTGTTTAACTACCATGCAAGTGATAGCTCCAACAATTTGGGGAACTGTTGGAGGTTATCTAATCTCATGAACGATGTTCATCTTATCCCCAACCTCCAAAGATCCACCGGATTTTTTGTGATGAACTTACTGTTCATTTTATTTTCAACCTCAAAAGGTCTCCCAGACCTTTTGAGCTATGCGGAGGTGGGTTAAAAAGCTCTAGTAGAGCTTTTTAATCGGGAAATAAAGCTTGCAAAGCAAGCGTCAAAATGCTCCAGTGGAGGATTTCTACCCGAGTCTAAAAATGGGAAAGCGAGGTAAATCAAAACCGTGATTTTTTGTCCCACTCTCTTTTAATCGCTTTATTACTACATTATTGCACTGAGTAGTTGGGTGCTTCATTAGTAATTTGAACATCATGTGGGTGACTTTCAATCAAGCCAGCTCCTGACATTTCAATGAATTGCGCCTTATCATGAAGGGCTAAAATACTTTCAGCACCAGTATAGCCCATACCTGATTTGATACCACCGACTAATTGGAAGACGATATCTGCCGCTGCACCCTTGTAAGCTACACGGCCTTCAATTCCTTCTGGAACTAGCTTGTTAGCTTCATTGACAGACCCTTGGAAGTAACGATCGCTGGATCCCTTCTTCATAGCGGCTACAGATCCCATACCACGGTAAGTTTTAAATTTACGTCCTTGGAAGATTTCCGTTTCACCTGGTGCTTCATCAGTACCAGCCAACATTGAACCGAGCATAACAGCATGGCCACCAGCAGCTAAGGCTTTGACAATATCACCTGAATACTTGATACCACCGTCAGCAATAATCGTCTTACCGTATTCACGAGCAACACCAGCTGCATCGTAGATAGCTGTAATTTGCGGAACACCGACACCGGCTACAACACGAGTCGTGCAGATAGATCCTGGACCGATCCCAACCTTAACGACATCAACACCAGCATCATAGAGGGCACGCGCCCCTTCAGCAGTTGCAATATTACCAGCAATTAAGGTCTTATCTGGGAAAGTTGCACGAATTTCGGCAATCTTGCGGAGAACACCAGCTGAATGACCATGAGCTGTATCAATAACAATGGCATCGGCCCCAGCTTCAAAGAGAGCTGTTGCTCGTTCAAAGGTATCTGAAGTGACGCCGACTGCAGCTGCTACCAGGAGACGGCCAAATTCATCCTTGGCAGCATTTGGAAACTCGATGACCTTTTCAATATCTTTGATGGTAATGAGGCCAGATAAACGACCATTATCATCGACTAATGGTAATTTTTCAATGCGATGCTGCTGTAAGATTTGTTCAGCTGTTTTTAGATCTGTACCGACAGGGGCTGTTACAAGATTAGCACTTGTCATGAAGTCTTTAATGGGCTTGGTAAAATCTGAGATGAAGCGCATATCACGATTGGTGATGATACCGACCAACTTGCGGTTATCCATAGTCTCAACGACAGGGACACCTGAGATACGATAGCGACCCATCAATTCATCTGCCTCGGCAACGGTATGCTCTGGTGTTAGGAAGAATGGGTCAATAATCACACCATTTTCTGAACGCTTAACCTTGCGTACCTCTTCAGCCTGTGCTTCAATTGGCATATTTTTATGGATAACACCTAGACCACCAGCACGCGCCATAGCAATGGCCATACCACTTTCTGTGACGGTATCCATAGCAGCAGTAATAATAGGGATATTTAGAGTCAAATTGTCTGCCAATTTCGTTTGCATATTCACATCATTTGGCAAAACATGACTCTCAGCTGGAATAAGCAAAACATCATCGAATGTGTAACCTTTTTTCAAAAACTTAGTGTCCCAATTTGACATCACTACCATCCTCTTTTCTATATAGGTTAAGGCCTATAAACCTCATATTATTAGTATATAATCATATCACGCCATTTTTTTTTGTCAATATGAAATAAAGGATAAAATAACTTGTCATAAAAATGTGATTAAACATCGCTATCACTTGGAAAAGGGCTAAATAAAAACAGAGGTCGGAACAAGTGTTTCCAACCTCTGTCAACTTTTACTTTACTTAAGTATTGCAGCATTCAGCTTAAAAATAATTGATTCCCATAGCTGATTTTACTTGATCTAGGGTCTGAGCGGCGATTTGACGAGCTTCTTGGCTTCCCTTTTCTAGCATGCGATAAACTTCCCCCATGTCTTTGGCCAACTCCAGACGACGCTCACGAATAGGTCCCAACTCACGCTCCAAGATTTCAAGCAAGTAGCGCTTGGTTTTGACATCTCCCAGGCCACCACGCTGGTAGCGGTCTTTCATGGCTTGGATTTCTTCTTGGTCCTCTGGACGACCAAAAACATCCAAATAGTGAAATACCATATTGCCCTCGATCTGACCGGGATCTTCGACCTTGATATGATTGGGATCTGTATACATACTCATGACTTTTTTCTTAAGCGTATCTGCGTCATCAGCTAGGTAGATACCGTTGCCGAGAGACTTAGACATTTTGGCATTGCCATCCAGTCCAGGTAGGCGGCCAGCTGATTCATTGTCAGGATAGATCCCTTCTGGCTCGACTAAGATATCTGTCGTATAAGCGTGATTGAAACTGCGAACAATCTCACGTGTCTGCTCAATCATGGGCTTTTGGTCATTACCAACCGGCACAAAGTTAGCTTTAAACGCTGTAATATCTGCTGCCTGAGCGATAGGGTAAACCAAAAATCCCGCTGGGATAGACTCCCCAAAGCCTTTTTGGGCAATCTCGGTTTTGACTGTCGGGTTGCGCTCGAGACGTGCCAATGAGACAAGGTTCATGTAATACATGGATAACTCGGCCAATTCAGGAATCTGACTTTGAATAAAAATCGTTGATTTTTCAGGCGATAGGCCTGCTGCTAAATAATCCAGAGCAACATTGCCAATGGAGTCAACAATGGTCTTTGGATCCTTGGCATGATCTGTCAGGGCTTGCTGGTCAGCTAGGAAGACAAACATTTGATAGTTTCCTTCATTTTGGAGACGGACACGGTTTTGTAAGCTACCGACATAATGACCAATATGTAATTGACCAGTTGGACGATCTCCTGTCAGGATAATAGGTTTAGACATGGTAATACCTCTTACTTTAATTGGTTCGTTCCTTAGATTATACCATAAATCGTCGTGAACTTATCAGTCTTGAACTAGTCAGACCTTTTAAGAGACAAGAAGATTGAGGGGTTAAAGCTCGGTCATTATTTGAAATATCTACCTATTTCTAGTAGAATGTAATGAATACAAAAAAGAGATAAAAGAGGTAGTTTCATTGCTCACAGTTTCCAATATTTCACTGCGTTTTAGTGATCGTAAACTTTTTGATGATGTCAATATTAACTTTACATCTGGTAATACTTATGGTTTGATCGGTGCTAACGGTGCTGGTAAGTCAACCTTCTTAAAAATTTTAGCTGGTGATATTGAGCCCTCAACAGGACATGTGTCTTTAGGGCCAGACGAACGCCTCTCTGTTCTTCGTCAAAACCATTTTGACTATGAGGATGAGCGTGCTATCGATGTGGTTATCATGGGAAATGAGCAGCTCTATACCGTTATGAAAGAAAAAGACGCTATTTATATGAAGGAAGATTTTTCCGAAGAAGATGGTGTCCGTGCAGCTGAGTTAGAGGGGACTTTTGCAGAGCTAGGTGGCTGGGAAGCAGAGAGTGAGGCTTCACAGCTCCTGCAAAATCTCAATATTCCAGAAGATCTTCACTACCAAAATATGAGTGAACTTAGCAACGGTGATAAGGTCAAGGTTCTCCTAGCTAAAGCCCTCTTTGGTAAGCCTGATGTTCTTCTTTTAGACGAGCCGACCAATGGTCTTGATATTCAGTCTATTGCTTGGTTGGAAGATTTCTTGATCGATTTTGAAAATACCGTGATTGTGGTTTCCCATGACCGTCACTTCCTCAATAAGGTCTGCACCCATATGGCTGACCTTGACTTCGGTAAGATTCAGATCTATGTTGGTAACTACGATTTCTGGAAAGAATCTTCTGAACTGGCTGCTAAGCTACAGGCAGATCGCAATGCTAAAGCAGAAGAAAAAATCAAAGAGCTGCAGGAGTTTGTTGCTCGCTTCTCAGCCAATGCTTCAAAATCCAAGCAAGCGACATCACGTAAGAAAATGCTGGATAAGATTGAACTAGAGGAAATTGTTCCGTCGAGTCGTAAGTATCCTTTTATCAATTTCAAATCTGAACGAGAGATTGGTAATGATCTTTTGAGCGTAGAAAATCTCTCTGTTACCATCGATGGTGAAAAGGTCCTTGACAATATCAGCTTTATCCTTCGTCCTGGTGACAAAACAGCCTTTATCGGTGAAAATGATATTCAAACGACAGCATTGATTCGTGCTTTGATGGGTGAAATTGACTATGAAGGAACCATCAAGTGGGGCGTGACAACCAGTCGTTCTTATCTGCCCAAGGATAACTCAAAAGACTTTGCCGGAGGGGAGTCTATTCTTGAGTGGCTTCGTCAGTTTGCCTCAAAAGAAGAAGATGACAATACCTTCTTGCGTGGTTTCTTAGGTCGCATGCTCTTTTCCGGTGACGAGGTTAACAAGTCTGTCAATGTCTTATCTGGAGGGGAAAAGGTGCGCGTGATGCTCTCCAAACTGATGCTGCTTAAGTCTAACGTCCTTGTGCTAGATGATCCTACCAATCACTTGGATTTGGAGTCCATTTCTAGTTTGAATGATGGACTGAAAGATTTCAAAGAGTCTATTATCTTCGCTAGCCATGACCATGAGTTCATCCAGACCCTAGCTAACCACATCGTTATCATCTCAAAAAATGGTGTTATTGACCGTATTGATGAGACCTATGATGAATTCCTTGACAATGAAGACGTTCAAGCTAAGGTCAAGGCCCTCTGGAAATAATCTAGCCTGCCTTACGAGTCTGGACCATGCTGTCTTGGACTCTTTTTTAGAAATAAGATATGAAAAAAATTATTAACCTCTATAACCATAATAGATTATTTTATAGTCTCAGTTTTCTGATACCAGCCTTAATGATGGCTATTGTTCTATGGTCAAAAGGCATTTACTGGGGAAGTAGTACAACGATTTTAGCGAGTGATGGTTTTCATCAGTACGTTATTTTTGCCAACCAATTACGCAATATTCTGCATGGTAGTGACAGTATCTTTTATACCTTTACTAGCGGTCTAGGACTCAATTTCTATGCTTTGATCAGCTATTATTTGGGATCCTTTTTGTCGCCTCTTTACGGTTTCTTTACACTATCAACCATGCCTGATGCGGTCTATTTGTTCACGCTTGTCAAGTTTGGCTTGATAGGATTGTCAATGGGCTTTGCACTTAAATATCGGTTTAAAAACTTGTCAATCTGGTTGATATTGTCCCTGTCAACCTCCTATGCACTCATGGGCTTTGCTGTCAGCCAATTAGAAATTAACACCTGGCTGGATGTCTTTATTCTAGTCCCCGTAATTCTTCTTGGCTTGCATCTCCTTTTAGAGAAACAAATGTTTCTCCTCTACTATGTCAGTCTGACTTTACTCTTTATACAAAACTACTATTTTGGCTTTATGACAGCCATCTTTCTTACCTTTTATTTTCTAGCCCAGTTGACACGACTAAGCAGTTGGAAGTCAGCAGGAGTAGCCTTTATCCATTTTAGTGTGCTCTCCTTGTTATCTGGCCTTACGTCATCCATTATGCTGATCCCTACTTATTTGGATCTCTCTACACACGGTGAAGAGTTTTCAAAGGTGTCAACTTTGTTTACAGAGAAGAGCTGGGCTCTTGATAGCTTTGCTAAGAATTTAGTTGGAGCCTATGATACCACTAAGTTTGGGGCTTTACCGATGATCTATGTAGGACTTTTTCCTCTCTTAATGGCCCTACTTTTCTTCTTTGTCAAAGGGATCAAATGGTCAACCAAGCTCGCTTATTTTCTTCTCATTGCCATCTTTATTGCTAGTTTTTATCTCAATCCTTTAGACCTTCTGTGGCAGGGCATGCATGCCCCTAATATGTTTTTACATCGGTATGCTTGGCTGTTCTCAACTCTGATTATTATGATGGCTGCTGAAGTCCTATCTCTTTTCAAAAACATTAGTAGCCTGCACTTGGGAATCGCCTTTGGTCTTTTAGCCTCAGGGTTTGTTGTTACTCTGGTTTACCATGATTACTATACCTTTGTCAAACCTGTCAATTTCCTGTTAACCTTTACTTTCTTGATCACCTATGCTGTCATTCTTGCTTCAAGACAGTACCAGCAATTAAGCAGAAGACTCTTTCTAGGTGTCATCTTGCTGTTTAGCTTATTTGAAATAGGAATCAATAGCTATTTTTATGTCACTGCTCTAGGTGATGAATGGGTCTTTCCGACTAGAGATGGTTACCAGGAAAATTTACAGGCGATTGACAAGTTAGTATCTGGGACGAAGGAGGCGGAGAGCTATTTTTACAGAACTGAGCGTCTTCTCCCCCAAACGGGAAATGATAGCATGAAGTATAATTACAATGGTATTTCTCAGTTTTCTTCCATTAGAAATACCCAATCCAGCAGTGTTCTGGATCGTTTAGGCTTTCAATCATTTGGAACTAATCTTAATCTGCGCTATCAAAATAATACCATTATTGCAGATAGCTTGTTTGCCATTAAGTACAATATTTCACAAGCTTCTATCAATAAATACGGCTTTCATCTAGCAGAAGAAGTTGGTTCTCAAAAACTTTACAAGAACAATCAGGCCGCATCGCTTGCTATCATGACCGAAGGGCGGTATCATGATCTTCCTTTCACTGTCAATACTTTGGATAATCAAACGAGGCTGCTTAATGCCCTCAGTGGTAGTCAGGAGCAGTACTTTACACGTCTTCATTATGATCTAGATGATAGTGCTTCAAGTTCATCACCCAATCGACTGAGCACTGTTCAAAATGATGGCGAAAATGCATCTAGCTTTTCCTTTAGTCTAATGGCTCCTGCTCATAAGCAAGTCTATGTCAGCCTACCTTCTATCGTCACTAGTCATTCAGATACCTCTAACTTAACCATCACTATTAATGGTCAACAGACCACTTATACCACTGATAATGCCTATAGTTTCTTTGATCTAGGATACTACGATGAGAATACACCGCTTTCAGTAACTGTCAGTTTTCCTGAAAGTGACCAGGTTAGTTTTGATCGTCCAGTCATCTATGCTTTAGACACTGTTAGCTATCAAAAAGCACTGACTCACATCAACCGAAGAAAGGTTGACGTGAGTACATACAAAAATACGGTCACAGCTAAGTTTAAGAGTAAAAAATCTGGTTCCTTATTTTTCACACTCCCTTATGATAAAGGCTGGAAGGCCACTTTAAATGGAAAAGCAGTCCCTATCAGAAGGGCTCAAAAAGGATTTATGGCTGTTGATATTCCAAAAGGGCAGGGACAGGTTCAGCTAATCTTTAAACCTCATGGTTTCACCCAGTCAGTCTGGCTGTCCCTGCTTGGCATCCTACTGTTTGCCAGCTACCATTACCTCTATAACCATTTCTGGAAGGTTAAGCATGACGAAAAATAAAGTCAGGATCATTCATTAAACGATAATAGCGCTTGAGGCTAGGGCCTCAAACGCTTTTTTATATGATAGATATAAAAAAGGAGATTGCCTTTGCAATCTCCTTTTTGAGCTATAGTCCGTACGGGATTCGAACCCGTGTTACCGCCGTGAAAAGGCGGTGTCTTAACCCCTTGACCAACGGACCATATGTTTGTATTTTACGGTATTTATGTTTTTATGTCAACACTCTTTTTCCAATTTTTATCTTTGCAGCTCTAACCTTTCCATTCCTTTCCATATTGACAGTATTCAGCCTATTTTGTTAAAATATAGCGAGTGTCGGTTCCATAGCTCAGCTGGATAGAGCATTCGCCTTCTAAGCGAACGGTCGCAGGTTCGAATCCTGCTGGAATCATCTCTCAAAAAGTCTTGAGCTTATTGCTCAAGACTTTTATTATGCCTACTTATGATAGGGACTGCCTTCTTGAATCATAAAGGCACGATAGATCTGCTCCACCAAGACCAGTCTCATCAGCTGATGGGGCAGGGTCAGCTTCCCAAAGCTCATCAATAAATTGGCACGCTTTTTGACTTCTGGTGCCAACCCCAAGCTCCCTCCGATAATAAAGGTTAGCGTAGAAAACCCTCTAAGGGTCGCTTCCTCTATTTTTTTCGCAAATGCTTCTGAAGACCATTGCTGCCCCTCTATAGCTAGGGCAAAAACAAAATCACGATCGTCAACTTTTGCTAAGATCCGTTCGGATTCTTTTTTCATGATTTGCTCATTTTCTGCCTGACTGGCTCTGTCTGGTGTTTTCTCGTCTGGGAGTTCAATCATCTCTAGCTTACTAAAGCGGCTCAGGCGTTTTTGATATTCCTGAATACCGTCTTTTAGATACTTTTCTTTTAATTTTCCAACACTGATTATTTTTATTTTCATAATCTTATTATAGCATAGTCCTTGATTTTCAAAGTTTTCCACAGGAGTTGCTAGTCTATTTTTCTTAGTTTACTAGGATTTCTGATCTTAATTCACAAGGTTTTCCACAGACTGTGGATTCTTGCCTTTCTGGTCAGATTAGGGTATAGTAGTTAGGAAAAAAGGAAAAGCTTATTAGCCTTGGAGGTTTAACAGTGAAAAAACATACTATATGGTCCTGGCTCAAGCCAGTTTTAGTCCTTATTCTTGGATTCGTCGGTGGGTTATTGGCGTCCTTGTTGGTTTTAAAGCTAAACGACGGCGGAAATGTCTTTAAGCCAACTGTCCAAGATAAATATCAGTACAACAATTCTTCAGATATTACCAAAGCCGTTGATTCCACTAAGGATGCGGTGGTGACTGTAGCCAATTATCAGAAGATCAACGACTCTGCGACAAAAGAAGCAGCCCAAGCAAGCGGTAGGGAAATTGATGAGAACGGTCTTGCACCTGTCGGGCTAGGATCAGGTGTTGTCTATAAAAAGGATGGCGATGATGCCTATATCGTGACCAATGCCCACGTCGTAGCCGATGCCGAGAAGCTAACTATCATGCGTGGTAAAGAGAAGGATACTAAGAAATCGATCAAAGTAGAGTTGGTTGGATCGGATACCTACTCTGACTTGGCTGTCTTAAAGGTCGAGTCCTCTGCTGTTTCAAAAGTTGCCAAGTTTGCTGACTCTTCAAAACTCAAAGTCGGTGAGACAGCCATTGCTATTGGTAGTCCCCTAGATACTGAATTGGCTAATAGTGTAACAGTCGGTATTGTGTCAGCACTCGATCGTTCTGTTGATTCTAAAGCTGAGGATGGTACAACTGTTCAAAATAAATACATTCAGACAGATGCTGCCATCAACCCAGGTAACTCAGGGGGTGCCCTTATCAATATTGAAGGACAGGTCATCGGAATCAACTCAAGTAAAATTAGTGCAGCTGGTTTAGAAGGTTTAGGATTTGCCATTCCTGCTAATGATGCTGTCACAATCATCAACCAGTTAGAAAAAGACGGTAAGATTGTTCGCCCAGCTCTGGGAATCACTATGGCTGACCTAGCGACTGCTAGTGAGTCTACTAAGAATAAGGTTGATATCCCAGATGATGTGACAGCAGGTGTTGTTGTTGGCTCTGTCCAAGAGGGTATGCCATCTGATGGTAAACTTGAAGAATACGATGTCATCACTAAAATTGATGATACGACTGTCAACACCGTTGCTGAGTTACAAGAAGTCCTTTACTCGCATAAAGTTGGTGATTCTGTAACCCTTACCTTCTACCGCAATGGTAGTAAGAAGACAACAACGATTAAGTTGACAAAAACCAGTCAAGATCTTGAAAAAGAAGACAAGGAATAGCACAGACTAGAAATGGGTTCGAGAGGAAAGTCTCGAACTCTTTTTAAAACTTCTCCCCATCAGTTGATATTCTTGCCAGTATTAGCCTAGGCTGGCTCCCTCTCACTTCGAAAGGAATTGCTATGACACAAGAATTAACCCTCATTCCTATCAATGATATTTCTCCTAATCCTTTTCAACCACGCCTTCATTTCCAGCAGAAAGAGCTTGAGGAATTGGCGCAGTCGATCCAAGAAAATGGTTTGCTCCAACCTATCATTGTGAGACGTTCAGCCATTTTTGGTTACGAACTCATTGCCGGAGAAAGACGCTTAAGAGCTAGCCAATTAGCTCACCTTGATAGGATTCCTGCTATCATAAAAGACTTATCTGATCAAGAAAGCCAAATTCTAGCCGTCATTGAAAATCTTCAGCGCTCTGATCTCAATCCTATCGAAGAAGCTTTGGCTTATCAAAACCTGATTGCCTCCAAAAAAATGACACATGAGGAGATTGCTCAAGTGATGGGAAAATCTCGGCCTTATATTTCCAATAGTCTTCGCTTATTGCAGTTATCGCCTGCTGTCAAACGGGCCATCGAACAAGCAGACATCTCTCAAGGGCATGCACGACTGCTTTTACGCTTGTCCGAAGAAGAACAAGATAGGTGGCTGCAAAAGATTATCGATCAAGATTTATCCGTTCGCACTTTGGAGCACCTACTAGCCCCTAAAGCTAAACAAAAAAAACAAGCTAAAAAAGAAGATCTCTTTAAGAAAGATCTTGAAAGTCAACTGAGCCAAGCTCTCGGGAATCCTGTCACTATTTCGATCAACCGTTCTCAAAAGGGAAAAATTACTATTTCCTTTTCTAACCAAGAGGATTTCAACAGAATTATTCACAAGCTACAAAATGATGTGGATAATTAATCTTAGATGTTTTCTTTTTCAACAGTAAAAAAATCTTTAAATGCTACTTATTTCAAGTCTTGTGTGATATTCCACAGGTTGTGGAAAACTTCTTTGAACAATGTGGATTTTTACCCCACAGGTTGTGGAAAACTTCTTATTTTTATGGTAGAATACTTTTCAAAACCAAGAACAGATTTTAATCACTTAAGGAGTCACCTATGACCGAAAAAGAGCAAGTTTTTTGGAATAGAGTGTTTGAATTGGCTAGAGAACAGCTGAGTCAAGCGACTTTTGAATTTTTTGTCCTTGATGCCCAGCTCATTCGTGTGGACAATAATGTTGCCATTATTTTTATCGATCGAATGAAGGAGCTGTTCTGGGAAAAAAATCTTCAACAGGTATTGATTACAGCCGGATTTGAGGTTTTTAATACCCAACTTCAGGCTAAGTACATCTTTGAAAGTTCTGAAATTCCATCACCAGTAACCCCCTCTTCTAACACTCAAGGAGGAAGTTACCAGCAAGGCTATGGTCAAGTAAGAGCACCTGAGACTAATCTTCAGCCAGCTATTCAATCGAACCTCAATACCAAGTATCGCTTTGATAACTTTATTCAAGGGGATGAAAATAAATGGGCCAAGGCAGCATCTATGGCGGTTGCTGATAATCCTGGTACGACCTATAACCCACTGTTTATCTGGGGAGGTCCAGGGCTAGGTAAGACACACTTACTAAATGCCATTGGGAACACTGTCTTGGAGAATAATCCTAGTGCGCGTGTTCGCTATATCACAGCTGAAAACTTTATCAATGAATTTGTTAATCACATTCGCTTGGAAACAATGGAAGAGTTACAGGATGAGTTTAGAAGTTTAGATGTCCTCCTTATTGATGATATCCAGTCCTTGGCCAATAAGGAAAGTACTCAATTTGAATTTTTCAATACCTTCAATGACCTCCATTCCAATAATAAGCAAATTGTCCTGACTAGTGATCGCACACCCGATCATCTCAATAATCTTGAAGAGCGCTTGGTTACCCGTTTCAAGTGGGGCTTAACTGTTGACATCACCCCACCTGATTACGAGACACGGATCGCTATCTTGACCAATAAAATTATGGAACAGGGGTTTCCTTATACCTTTGCTTCTGATACTATTGAATATCTGGCTGGCCAGTTTGATTCCAACGTGCGTGATCTTGAAGGGGCTTTAAAGGATATCAATCTTGTTGCTACCTTCAAGCAGGCAGAAATTATCACTGTCGATATCGCAGCCGAAGCGATTCGGGCGCGTAAGCAAGATGCTCCTATTATTAATGTCATCTCTATTGAGGAGATTCAAAAGCAGGTCAGCAAATTCTATGGGGTTACTGTCAAAGATGTCAAGTCAACCAAGCGCAATCAAAACATTGTCTTAGCCCGTCAAGTCGCTATGTTCTTAGCTCGTGAGATGACCGATAACAGTCTCCCTAAAATCGGTCAGGAATTCGGAGGACGGGATCACTCCACAGTTCTTCATGCCTACAATAAAATCAAAAATATTCTGGCACAAGATGATAGTCTGAGGATTGAGATTGACACCATAAAAAATAAGATTAAATAGAGCTGTGGAGAAGTTAGTGATTGATGCTAGACTTTTCCACAGCTTGTGCACAAGTCTCATCGTTAGAGCTTTCTAGGTTAGGCTCGATTTTCCACCTTATACACAGGACCTACTACTACTACTAAACTAATACTAATAAATAATAAAGGAGTTCCTATGATTAATTTTTCTATTAATAAAGCTTTTTTCCTTCAGGCTTTAAATGCGACTAAAAGGGCTATTAGCTCTAAAAATGCCATTCCTATTTTATCCAGTATTAAAATTGAGGTAGCCTCTACTGGTATTACGCTTACAGGATCCAATGGACAAATTTCTATTGAGAATACTATTTCAACTGCTGATGAAAATGCTGGTCTTTTAATTACTGAGTCAGGCAGTATTCTTTTAGAAGCAAATTTCTTTATTAATATTGTTTCTAGTTTGCCTGATGTTAGTCTTGATTTCAAAGAGATTGACCACCATCAGGTTCTATTAGTCAGTGGTAAATCTGAAATCACACTAAAAGGAAAAGATGTGGAGCAGTACCCACGTTTACAAGAAGTTGCAACTAGTAATCCTTTGATTTTTGATACTAAAGTTCTCAAGGAGATCATTTCTGAAACTGCTTTTGCAGCTAGTACCCAAGAGAGCCGCCCTATTTTGACAGGGATTCATTTTGTTTTATCTGATCATACTAATTTCAAGGCTGTTGCCACTGATTCTCATCGTATGAGTCAACGTAAACTAGTCTTAGAGCATTCTGGTGATGATTTTGATGTTGTTCTGCCAAGCCGCTCTTTACGTGAGTTGTCATCAGTCTTTACAGATGATATTGAGACAGTTGAAGTCTTTTTATCAGGTAATCAGATTCTTTTTAGAAGTGAAACCATTAGTTTCTATGCTCGCATGCTTGAAGGTGCCTATCCAGATACTGACCGCCTCTTGAGTTCTGAGTTTGAAACGGAAGTTCTCTTCAATACTCACAATCTACGTTCTGCTATGGAGCGTGCTCATTTAATTTCTAATGCTACGCAAAATGGTACGGTTAAGCTGGAGATAGAAGCTGGTAAAGTATCAGCCCACGTTAATTCTCCTGAGGTAGGAAAGGTTAATGAGGAAATCGATGCTCAAGAGGTCAGCGGTAGCGACTTAACAATTAGCTTTAATCCTACTTACTTGATTGAATCCTTGAAAGCTCTTAAAAGTGAAACCGTACGCATTCGTTTTATTTCACCAGTTCGTCCATTCACCTTAACACCTGGCGATGATGGTGAGAATTTTATCCAGCTGATTACACCAGTTCGTACTAATTAAGCTAAAAAATAAAAAAAGTTTGGATATTTAAGGCAGTTTTAAGTACCTAAGGGTATACTATAGTCAATCCTAAATAAACTTTTCTTTTTCATAATCTCCGGAAAGAGCTCAACACTAGTTGGGTTCTTTCTTTTTTATATCATTTTTTAAACTTTCCCTAGAGCGACTCCGCTGCTCTAGGGCCCGTCCTTCTAACTCACTGGCGTATCGTAGAATGACGTGTCTTTTTCATAATCTCCGGAAAGAGCTCAACATCAGTTGGGTTCTTTCTTTTTTTATTTTAGAGCAGTTATAAGTATTAGGCTTCAGAGTCATTGTAAAGCTAATATTTTTTGGCTATAATGAGATATTAAATAAGATTTGGAGGACATTATGTATCAAGTTGGTTCCTTAGTTGAGATGAAAAAACCGCATGCCTGCACTATTAAGGCGACGGGTAAAAAGGCTAATGCCTGGGAGGTCACGCGCCTAGGGGCAGATATTAAGATTCGCTGTACTAATTGTGATCATGTTGTCATGATGAGCCGTCATGATTTTGAGCGCAAGATGAAGAAAGTTTTGCAACCCTAGACTATTAGCAGATCAGTGTTTTTAAAGCCCTCCGCAACTGTTGGTTGCCTTAAAAAGTGCTAATGGATTTTAATATCATTAGTTATAATAAGGTTATAAAGAAGAAGGGTGGTTATGCTTATGACTGTGTTTTCAGAGCAATTAAAAAGCCTTCGTCAGGAGAGAAATATTTCTCAGGAAGATTTGGCTCGGCAGTTATTTATATCACGTCAGGCAATTTCAAAATGGGAAAATGGAGATGCAACTCCAGATTTAGAGAAATTAGTTAAATTATCAGAAATTCTGACGGTTAGTCTAGATGAGCTAGTAAAAGGAAAACAGTCGTCTACTTTTACAATAGAGGAAGATGATGATAACTTACAGTTACTAAAAGGTCGTGAGTATGTCATCAATCCAGAAACGGGAAAATATGAGAAAAGAGATGGATTAACTATTCTGATTGATTTATTCTCAGAGTATTGGTGGCTTTTATTGATTTTTATCTTTTCCATTGTTTTTTGGTTAGTTATTTTCCTTTAATCAGCTTGCGATTTGCAAGCTTTTTCTGCTATAATAACGCTGATTGAAAAATAGAGATGGAGACTATAGAGATGGCTTTAACAGCAGGTATCGTTGGTTTACCAAATGTTGGTAAATCAACTCTTTTTAATGCAATTACTAAAGCAGGAGCAGAGGCCGCCAACTATCCTTTTGCAACGATCGATCCAAATGTGGGTATGGTAGAGGTACCAGATGAGCGTTTACAGAAGTTGACAGAAATGATTACGCCTAAAAAGACAGTGCCAACAACTTTTGAATTTACTGATATTGCAGGAATTGTAAAAGGCGCTTCAAAAGGAGAAGGTCTGGGGAATAAATTTCTGGCTAATATCCGTGAAGTGGATGCTATTGTACATGTCGTAAGGGCTTTTGATGATGAAAATGTCATGCGTGAACAGGGGCGAGAAGATGCTTTTGTGGATCCTTTAGCTGATATTGATACGATCAATTTGGAATTGATCTTGGCTGACCTAGAGTCTATCAATAAACGTTATGCGCGTGTTGAAAAAATTGCACGCACTCAAAAAGATAAAGATTCTGTTGCTGAGTTCGCTCTTCTTGAAAAAATTAAGCCTGTCCTTGAAGATGGAAAATCAGCACGTACGATTGAGTTTACTGAGGATGAGGAAAAGATTGTCAAGCAGCTTTTTCTTTTGACGACCAAACCGGTTCTTTATGTGGCAAACGTCGATGAGGATCAGGTAGCTCATCCTGATGAGATAGACTACGTTAAGCAAATTCGTGAGTTTGCTGCGACTGAAAATGCTGAAGTTGTTGTCATTTCTGCACGTGCTGAAGAGGAAATTTCAGAACTAGATGACGATGATAAGGCCATGTTTCTTGAAGATCTGGGATTGGAGGAGTCGGGAGTTGATAGGCTGACACGTGCAGCCTACCATCTCTTGGGACTTGGTACTTATTTCACAGCTGGTGAAAAAGAAGTACGAGCTTGGACTTTCAAGCGTGGGATCAAAGCGCCTCAGGCGGCTGGCATCATTCACTCAGACTTTGAAAAGGGCTTTATCCGTGCGGTTACCATGTCTTATGATGATCTGATTAAGTATGGTTCTGAAAAAGCGGTCAAAGAGGCGGGTCGCTTACGTGAAGAAGGTAAAGATTACATTGTTCAAGATGGAGACATCATGGAATTTCGTTTCAATGTTTAAAGAGTCATAGGACTAAGGCTGGAAAGGACTTTCCAGTCCTTTTGCTGTTTATTTGAAACTAATAAAGGAGAAGGTGCATATTCATGACAAAATTAATCATAGGATTGGGCAATCCTGGAACAAAATATGATGAAACTCGGCACAATGCTGGGTTTATGGCTATTGATACTATCGTTAAGTCATTACCTGTAACTTTTTCGGAAGAAAAAAACTTTAAGGCAGCGGTAGCGTCAGATTTTATTAGGGGTGAGAAGGTTTATTTTGTGAAACCCTTGACCTTTATGAATGAGAGTGGTCAGGCTGTTCATGCCTTGATGACTTATTATAATATTGCGCTTGATGATATCATTGTCATCTATGATGATCTGGATATGGAAGTGGGGAAGATCCGCTTTCGTCAAAAAGGCTCAGCTGGTGGTCATAATGGTATCAAGAGTATTATTAAACATGTCGGTTCTCAGGAATTTGACAGAATTAAGATTGGTATTGGTCGTCCCAAGCCTGGTATGACAGTCGTTAATCATGTCCTTGGGCGTTTTGATAAGGATGATTATGCGACTGTGCAGGCTTCTTTGGATAAGGTTTCAGAAGCCCTTAACTTTTATTTAGAGACTCAAGATTTTGAGCAAACGATGCAAAAATACAATGGATAAGACACTGATAAGCCTATTTGGGCAAAATAAACAAATTCAAGAATGGCAAGATAAGACAGGTTTAGTGGATCGTCAGTTGGTTATGGGGCTGACTGGCAGCAGCAAGAGTTTAGCGATCGCGTCTAATTTCCAATCCAATCAGGGTAAGCTAGTTGTGATTACTGCTACGCAGAATGAAGCTGAAAATTTGGCTGCGGATCTGATAGGATTGATCGGTGAGAATCACGTTTATCAATTTTTTGCGGATGATATTGTCGGTGCGGAGTTTATTGTAGCTTCCCAAGAAAAGTCTTTATCCCGTATCGAGAGTCTTAATTTCTTGTTGGATCAGGAGGCTAAGGGTGTTTTGGTTATCAGTCTCTTAGCCAGTCGTGTTCTTTTGCCGGATCCGCAAGATTATGCCAAATTTGTCCTCGATTTTGCAGTGGGGAAAGAGTATCACCTTCCTGATATTATGAAGCAGCTAAGTAGTATTGGTTATAAGGCAGTTTCTCAGGTTTTATCGCCAGGTGAGTTTAGTCACCGTGGAGATATTTTGGATATCTATGATGGGCGTACTGATAGCGCCTATCGTTTGGAATTTTTTGGAGATGAGCTTGATGGTATTCGTGTATTTGATCCAGAATCTCAAGTGTCTCAGAAGAATTGTGAACAGATTCGTCTCAGTCCAGTAGATGAGGCAGTCCTGACATCAAAAGATCGTGCGCGTGCTATGGTTCATTTTGAGGAGGCTATGGCAAAGGCGCAGACTGACGGTCTCAGGGAGTATTTGGAAGATCTCTATAGGACAGTAGCAGATGGGCATCGGCATGAAGATCTAAAAAAATTTTTGGGCTTCTTTTATGAAAAAACTTATTGTCTGCTGGATTATATTCCAAAGGGAACTCCGATCTTCTTTGATGACTTTCAAAAGTTGGCAGACCGCAATGCTAAGTTAGAGCTAGAAATTGCTAACTACTTAACGGAAGGTCTTCAGCAAGAAAAGGCTCTAGCTAGCCAGGCTTATTTTGCAGATACTTATCAGACTTTACGCCATTATCAACCTGCTACCTTCTTTTCAAATTTCCACAAGGGATTGGGCAATATTCGTTTCCATCAGATATACAATTTGACCCAATATGCTATGCAGGAGTTCTTCAATCAGATGCCCCTCTTGGTCGATGAAATCAATCGATATCAAAAATCAGGGGCGACGGTTGTCTTGCAGGCTGATACCGCGCCCAAGCTGGAAAAGCTTCAGGAGGTGCTCTCTGAGTATGAGTTAAAGATTCCTATAGTAGCAGACGATGAGTTGCAAGTAGGTCAGAGTCAGCTGACTACAGGTCACTTGACCAATGGTTTTTACTTTGCGGATGAAAAGCTAGTCCTGATTACAGAAAAAGAAATCTATCATAAGGCCCCTAAACGTCGGATCAGACGTCAGCATATTAGCAATGCTGAGCGGCTTAAAGATTATAATGAGCTAGAAAAAGGGGACTATGTTGTTCATAATACGCATGGTATTGGTCGTTTTATGGGGATTGAGACCATTGAAATTTCTGGTATTCATAGGGACTATTTAACAGTTCAATATCAAAATAATGATACGATTTCTATTCCGGTTGAACAAATTGAGCTGCTGTCCAAGTATATGGCCAGTGATGGCAAAGAACCCAAGATTAACAAACTCAATGATGGGCGTTTTCAAAGGGCTAAACATAAGGTTTCCAAACAGGTTGAAGATATTGCTGATGACCTTCTCAAGCTTTATGCTGAGCGCAGTCAGTTGAAGGGCTTTGCTTTTTCGCCAGATGATGATCATCAGCGTGAGTTTGATGAGGATTTTCCTTACGCAGAGACGCAGGATCAACTTCGATCCATTAAGGAAGTTAAAGCTGATATGGAGTCAGATAAGCCTATGGATCGTTTATTGGTTGGGGATGTCGGCTTTGGTAAGACAGAAGTGGCGATGCGGGCTGCTTTTAAGGCGGTCAATGATGGAAAGCAGGTTGCTGTTTTGGTGCCTACTACGGTTTTGGCTCAGCAGCACTATAACAATTTTAAAGAGCGCTTTGAACATTACGCTGTCGAAATTGGAGTGCTCAGTCGTTTCCAGACTAAAAAGGAGCAAGACCATGTTTTAGAGGCTATTTCCAAAGGGCAAATTGATATTATTATCGGAACTCACAGACTTCTTTCCAAGGATCTCATTTTTAGAGATTTAGGCCTTATTGTTATTGACGAAGAGCAGCGTTTCGGGGTCAAGCATAAGGAAAAGCTAAAGGAGTTAAAGACTAAGTCTGATGTTTTGACCCTTACTGCTACACCTATTCCGCGTACCCTTCATATGTCTATGTTGGGGATTCGTGATCTCTCTGTTATTGAGACGCCTCCAACCAATCGCTATCCGGTTCAGACCTATGTTTTGGAGACCAATCCTGGTATGATCCGTGAAGCGATCATCCGGGAGATTGATCGTGGTGGTCAGAGCTTTTATATTTACAATCGTGTTGAGAGCATCGAGCAAAAAGTGGCAGAACTTCAAGATATTGTCCCAGAAGCTACTATTGGTTTTGTCCATGGTCAGATGAGTGAGATCCAGCTGGAAAATACTCTCTTTGATTTTATCGATGGTGTCTATGATGTTTTGGTAGCCACGACTATTATCGAGACAGGTATTGATATTTCTAATGTTAATACTCTCTTTGTTGAGAATGCTGATCGTATGGGTCTCTCTACGCTTTATCAATTACGCGGTCGTGTTGGACGCAGCAATCGTATTGCTTATGCCTATCTTATGTATCAACCAGATAAACTCTTGTCTGAGGCTTCTGAGAAGCGCTTGGAAGCGATCAAGGGCTTTACTGAGCTAGGATCTGGATTTAAAATTGCCATGCGAGATCTCTCTATTCGTGGTGCCGGAAATATTCTAGGGGCTTCCCAGAGTGGTTTTATTGACTCAGTTGGTTTTGAGCTCTATTCTCAAATGTTGGAAGAAGCGATTCGGCAAAAACAAGGCCAGTCGCAAACGCGGCAAAGAGGTAATGCTGAGATTAATTTGCAAATTGATGCTTATCTACCATCTGACTATATCAGTGATGAACGGCAGAAAATTGATATTTATAAGCGTATTCGAGAATTGATGACCTTGGCTGACTATGAGCAGCTGCAAGATGAGTTGATCGATCGTTTTGGTGACTATCCAGATCAGGTTGCTTATCTCTTGGAAATCGGTCTTCTCAAATCTTATATGGATAATGTTTTTGTTGAATTGGTTGAGAAAAAGCAGCAGGAGATTATGGTCCGTTTTGAAAAATCAACTCGACAATTCTTTTTGACACAGGACTATTTTGAAGCCTTGTCCAAGACCCAGCTTAAGGCTCGTATTGGGGAATACGATGGTAAAATCGAAGTTATCTTTGATGTTCGTCGCAAAAAAGATTATGAGATCTTAGAAGAACTCATGACTTTCGGACGTGCTTTTGCGGAGATAAAGGAGCGAAAAGCAACCAAAGATTAGCTTGACAGTCTTGTAAAGCATTTTAAAAATCCAGTGTTATCAACCTTGACAAAGATTTTTGACAGAGAAAAGATTAGTGTGACAAAAGTCTTGTATGGTAAATTATAGGAACTGTCGTTTCGGCGTTAATATTTTGGTAAGAGGGCATTTTTAGCTCTCTTTTTATTACCTTCTTTTTTGCAAGTCTTATCAGTTCTGCTTTTTTCCTAAAAAAATGGTAGAATAACGAGGATAGACTCTGGAAAGAAAGGAACTCTGATATGAGATTGGATAAATACCTAAAAGTATCCCGTATCATTAAGCGTCGGCCGGTTGCTAAAGAAGTGGCAGATAAAGGCCGTATCAAAGTCAATGGTGTCTTAGCCAAATCATCTACGGATTTGAAAATTAATGATGTCATTGAAGTGCGCTTTGGTAATAAATTGTTGACCGTTCGTGTTTTAGAACTGAAAGATAGCACGAAGAAAGAAGATGCTGAGAGTATGTACGAGATTGTCAGTGAGAAGAGGATAGAGTCAGATGGGCAAGAATGATAAAGTTGTTCGCTTGAACAATCGATTTATCAAGGAAAATCTTATTACTAAACGTTATGAGGAGGAAGAAACGCGTAAACGTCACCGTTTTATGGGGTGGACCTTGATTTTAGTTATTCTATTGTTTATTTTGCCAACTTATAATCTTGTAGCTAGCTATCGTGGTTTGCAGGAGAAAAAAGCACAAATTACTCAATTAAAAAAAGATTATAATAAGACAAAGACAGAAACTGAGGATAAGGAAAAATTGGCTGATCAGCTGAAAAATGATGATTTTGTTGAAAAGTATGCGCGTGCAAAATATCATTATTCTGATTCTGATGAAGTCACCTTTATTGTCCCAGAATTGATCCCGTAATATCATGGAAAATTTAATCAGCCTTATCGAGACGTTTTTAGAACATTCAGATGAAAAATTAGAGGAGCTTAGTCAAAAAAATCAATCCTTAAAAGAGGAGGAGACCCATGAGGATTAATTCACCAGTCAATCCTGTGTTGGTGACTATAATTCTGACGTTTTTTCCCGTTTTATTATTGGTGATGGCTACTCAAGTATCAGGTGATTGGACTGGTAAGGAGGGATTAGAGTGGCAACAAGGACGTTTTCAACGGTCTAGCCAGTTCTATTTTTCTGACATTCCAGCTAATCCAAATGTTTTTGAGTCTATTGCGACTTATAAAGATGCTGAATTGACCCAAAAATCACAAGCATTAGCACCTAATTTTACGGATACGATTACAAATTTGAAGACTAATAAAAAGGGTGTTCCCGTTTTTAAGTTTTCAAATGGGCGTTATGCTGAAGCTAACTACAAGCAGTTTTATAATGATCAATTACTCAGTCAGCAAGTTTTCAGTCAGTCAAAAGCTTATTGGACTAAGGATAAATTCACCGTTTACAAAAAGGCTTTTGTAGCGGGTGTTGCGACTAAAAAAACGAAGTTGTCTGCTTATAAGGAGGTCGCTGTTACCAAGAAGGCTCGTACCTACCATGGGAATTATTTGTATGCTAGGGGTCAAGGGTGGTTTCCGGAAAATTCTCTATCTAGTGAAGATAATCGCATAGAAGCTGTTCAAGCTATGTTAGAAAAAAAATATAAGAACCCTAAAAAATTTAGTGTTTACGTTAAGCAGATGGACACAGGTAAGGTTGCTGAGCTCAATGCAGATAAGGTTATGTACTCTGCCAGTGTTAGTAAACTTCCTCTTCTTTATTACAGTCAAAAACAAATTGATGATCATCGCTTGAAAAAATCACAAAAGGTTATTTATAAGCCAGCTGTTAACAAATTTCGAGGAGCCTATGCCACAGAAGGCAGTGGAGATATTTCCAAAGTTGCTGATAATAAACCTTATACGATCGAAACTTTGATGAAAAAAGTGGCTCAAAAATCTGATAATGCTGGAACTAATATCTTAGGTTATTATGCGACGGACCAATATGGCAGTGATTACCGAGCAACTATTAAGACAATTGTTGAGCAAGATTGGGATATGAAGAGTCGTAAGGTATCAGCAAAGACAGCTGGTCTTATGATGGCAGCTATTTACCGTCAAGATGGTGATATTATTGGCTACCTTTCTAATACAGATTATGACAAGCAACGTATCTCTAAAAATATCTCTGTTAGAGTTTCTCATAAGATCGGTGATGCTTATGATTATCGCCATGATGTTGCTATTATATATGGCAAAACACCTTTTGTTTTAGCAATTTTCACAAATCATTCCAGCTATGATGATATTACAGCTATAGCTGATGATGTTTATAGGATTTTGAAATGACTAATCAATTATTATTTAACACTATCAAGGAACAGGGTTACTTTGATAAGCATAAAAGGGTTCTGATAGCCGTATCAGGTGGAGTAGATTCGATGAATTTGCTCCATTTCTTGCATTATTATCGTCATGAACTGGCTATTGACATTGCGGTTGCCCATGTTAATCATAAGCAACGTAAACAATCTGACGAAGAGGAAGCTTATTTACGCCAGTGGGCTTCTGATAGGGCCATTCCTTTTTATCTGGCTACTTTTTCGGGGGCCTTTACAGAAGCTAAGGCTAGGGCATTTAGATATGAGTTTTTTGAAAAAATCATGCGAAATTACGGCTATACTGCATTGACGACTGCCCATCACAAGGATGATCAAGCTGAGACCATTTTCATGAGGATATTAAGAGGAAGTAGGCTCAGACATCTGGTGGCTATGCAGCCAGTCATTGATTTTGCCAATGGGCAGCTCATCAGACCTTTTTTGACTATTGCGAAATCTGACTTGCCTGAGGTTTTTCATTTTGATGATCAAACCAACCATAAGCAAGATTATTTGAGAAATCGGGTGAGACTGACCTATTTACCTCAGCTATCTGAGGAAAATCCTCAATTGGTCAATCATTTAACTGATCTAGGTCAAGAAGTAGCCCTATTTCTAGAAGCTATTAAAGATCTTAGCTCTGATATTGATGTTCAAGACAAACGTCAACTCAGGGAGCAGACGCCAGCTGTTCGTTTTGTACTCATTCAAGATTACTTGCAAGATTTCCCAAATCTCCAACTTACAAAGCCTCAGTTTAATTGGCTAGTGTCATTAGCTGTTGAGGCAAGCAGTGGCGACTTTTATTTAAAATCAGGCTATTATTTCCATGCCACAAGAGAGCGTTTTTGGATTGATAAAATCAGCCCCAGGTCGGATGGTTTATTTGAACCTAAGCGATTAGAATATGGAGATGCTGTGACTCTAGGCTCTAAAACATTTATGTTTGGTAATCAGGGAGCTATTTCACTTTATAGCCTATCTCCTTTAATTTTACGCCCAAGACAGTCAGGTGATGTGATTGATTTTGGAACTTTCCATAAGAAAGTTCGTCGGTTATTCATTGATGAAAAAATTCCCAAACATCTTAGGGATAAAGCCATTATTGGTGAGCAAGATGGCAGTATTGTTTTTGTTTCAGTGGGTGATGATTTATATTTGAGTAAACCCTCTCATTGTGTTACAATTAGAGCTAAATTGTGTATCAAAACTAAGGAAATTGGTGATCTATGACACTAGATAATGATATAAAAAAAGTTCTTTATTCAGCCGATTCTATTACCTCTAAGGCAAAAGAACTTGGTCGACAATTATCACAAGATTATGAGGGAAAAAATCCTCTTTTGGTTGGTGTCCTAAAAGGTGCAGTTCCCTTTATGGCTGAACTGATTAAGCATATCGACACTCATATAGAGATGGACTTCATGGTCGTTTCTAGTTATCAAGGTGGAACTCAAAGCAGTGGTGAAGTAAAAATTCTGAAAGATGTAGATACGAATGTTGAAGGTCGTGATGTTGTTTTTGTAGAAGACATCATCGACACTGGTCGTACCCTTCTATATCTTCGTGACATGTTTAAGTATCGTAAGGCTAATTCTGTTAAAATTGCAACGCTCTTTGATAAGCCTGAGGGTCGTGTCGTTGATATTGAAGCTGATTATGTTTGTTACGATGTCCCAAATGAGTTTGTTGTTGGGTTTGGTTTGGATTATGATGAAAAGTATCGTAATCTTCCTTACGTAGGAGTCCTCAAAGAGGAAATCTACACTAAAAAGTAAAAATAGAAAGTTATTTTGTTAGTCGATGAACAATAAAAATAATAAAAATGGATTAGTGAGAAGTGCTTATCTTTATTTGATACTTATCGTAGTTGCCGTAGCTTCACTAAATATTTATTTTCGGGGTAATGCTGGGCAATCCAATCAGCTCAGTTATTCTGAGCTGATTAGTGATATCAAAGCGAATAAGATTGATTCTATCACCTACCAGCCTAGTGGTAGTATTGTTGAGGTGTCCGGTAACTATAAAAAACCTCAAAAGAGCAAGCAAAACAGAAGTAGCTCTCTTCTAGGCTCAAAAAGTGTTAAAGTTAAAAAATATACTTCTGTAATTCTTCCAAGTGGTCCAGGTTTGGATCGGTTAGAGGATGCTGCAGAAAAGCATGACACTTCTTTAAAGGTTATTCCGGAAAGCACTAGTGGCGCAATTTTTTGGAATATTATTAGCCTGATACTGCCGCTTGGTATTCTGGGACTTTTCTTTTACTTTACCATGAGTCAAGCTGGTGGTAATCGTGGAGCTATGAGCTTTGGCCGTAATAAGGCTAAAACAGCTAGTCAAGATGACATCAAAGTTCGATTCTCAGATGTTGCAGGGGCTGAAGAAGAAAAACAAGAATTAGTAGAAGTTGTTGACTTCTTGAAAAATCCAAAGAAATACCGTACTTTAGGAGCGCGTATACCCACAGGTGTTTTACTTGAAGGCCCTCCAGGGACAGGGAAAACCTTACTTGCTAAGGCAGTAGCCGGTGAAGCCGGAGTACCATTTTTCACGATTTCGGGTTCAGATTTCGTTGAGATGTTTGTTGGTGTCGGTGCTAGCCGTGTCCGTTCATTATTTGAAGATGCCAAGAAGGCTGAAAGAGCATTGATTTTTATTGATGAAATTGATGCAGTTGGACGTCGCCGTGGTACTGGTATGGGTGGCGGCAATGATGAGCGTGAGCAAACCCTTAATCAACTTCTAGTTGAAATGGATGGTTTTGAGGGTAACGAGAGCATTATTGTTATTGCGGCAACTAACCGAAGTGATGTTCTTGATCCTGCTCTTCTTCGTCCTGGACGTTTTGACCGGAAAGTTTTAGTCGGTCGACCTGATGTTAAGGGACGTGAAGCTATCCTTAAAGTACATGCTAAAAATAAACCGCTTAAAGATGACGTTAACTTAAAGGTTGTTGCTCAACAGACCCCAGGTTTTGTCGGTGCTGATCTTGAAAATGTTCTAAATGAAGCAGCTCTTGTGGCAGCCCGCCGCAATAAGCAAATGATTGATGCTAGCGATATTGATGAGGCTGAGGATCGTGTCATCGCTGGTCCATCTAAGAAGGATAAGCAAGTTTCTGAAAAAGAGCGTCAAGTGGTTGCTTATCATGAAGCCGGTCATACAATTGTAGGATTAGTATTATCTAGCGCACGTGATGTACATAAGGTTACGATTGTACCACGCGGTCGTGCCGGTGGTTATATGATTTCTCTGCCCAAAGAGGATCAATCACTTTTATCCAAAGATGAGTTACAAGAGCAGCTTGCTGGCTTGATGGGAGGAAGAGTGGCAGAGGAGATCATCTTCAATGTCCAAACTTCTGGAGCGTCAAACGATTTTGAGCAAGCAACATCGTTGGCAAGAGCTATGGTCACTGAATATGGTATGAGTGACAAGCTTGGTCCTGTTCAATATGAGGGTAACCATGCTATGAATCCAGGTCAGGTGCCAGGAGATAAGTCTTACTCAAATCAAACCGCTCAGATAATTGATGAAGAAATTAGAAATCTTCTAAATGAAGCCCGCAACAAGGCTGCAGATGTTATTAATTCAAATCGAGAAACGCATAAGTTGATTGCAGAGGCTCTGCTGAAGTATGAGACTCTTGATGCGGCACAGATTAAATCTATTTATGAAACTGGTAAACTTCCTGATGACATTTTGGAAGAAGAAAATGATAATCCAGCATTATCTTATGATGAGATCAAAGAAAAAATGGAATCAGAAGATGCAGAATAAAAAATCTAAATGGTTTGTGCTCTGTGTAAATTAGAAAAAGTGGTTGTTCTTCAGCCGCTTTTTTATATACAACAACTTCAGAGAAAATTCAGTATAGTATTTTCTTTTTTTAAAAAATAAAAAGAAAAATGAGTTGACAAGAGGCGTAGAAGTATAGTAGAATAATGGAGTTGTCTCAAGAGGACAACAAAGACCTTTGAGAACTGAATAGACAAGAAACCAAGCGTGCGGGTTGTAGTGATACGACCTGTCAAAAAAAGAACAATAAGTCAGAGATGACTGAGTAAGATTAACTTTAAATGAGAGTTTGATCCTGGCTCAGGACGAACGCTGGCGGCGTGCCTAATACATGCAAGTAGAACGCAGAAGGAAGGAGCTTGCTTTTTCTGGATGAGTTGCGAACGGGTGAGTAACGCGTAGGTAACCTGCCTGTTAGCGGGGGATAACTATTGGAAACGATAGCTAATACCGCATAAGAGTGGTTAACCCATGTTAACCATTTGAAAGGGGCAATTGCTCCACTAACAGATGGACCTGCGTTGTATTAGCTAGTAGGTGAGGTAAGGGCTCACCTAGGCGACGATACATAGCCGACCTGAGAGGGTGATCGGCCACACTGGG
>NZ_JBZFUN010000020.1:0-5884 GCF_058314555.1 Streptococcus sp. ALY_211
GAGACCTAGACGACTTCATCATTACAAAACAGCAAAATTTCTGTTTGGGCTAGCCCAAACAGCCTAATCAATGGGATCCTAGTCTATCCACGAACTTGTTGCACTTGACTTGACAATGTGTCATTTTTTTCTAATTAAAATCAGCTCCAATTTTCAAAATACTCGGCACAAGTATCTTTCACTTTATGAAAAATTACCATTCTCTACTTCTACAACATCTAACATCTATTATCAATGAAACAGTCTTCCTTGATTTTTTTATCATAAGGCCTTATGATGACTGTATGAATAAAAATACTATTCCTGAATTTCTGAACTATCTTCCCTACAGATTTAGCTATTACGACAAGGATAATCACTTAGCTTATTCAAATCATGCATCCGATGGTAGTTTTTTCCCTACTGATGATCCAGATTCCCTACCTGACTGGATATGGGAGAAAGTCTTAACTGCTAAATCACACATCCTCCATCTAGATATTACTAACGATTCTTTTGAAAATATCTTAATCCAGTCCTATCAAGCGATTTTTGATCAAGAGTCAGGGTTTCAAGGGATCGTTACCTATATACAGAATATTCAACCTCTCCTCGCTAGTTATTTAGAATCGAGTGGTCAGGCTTTAGTAGGCTGGTCAGATACCACATCTGGTGCCTCTATTAGTAGTAACAAACTAGATTCTGGACAATAAAAGAGAGTGGGGGCAAAAATCGTAAACCGTGAGAAAATCATAGTTTTGATTTGCCTTGCTCTCTTATTTTAAGGATCGGGTCAAAATCCCCCACTGGAGCGCTTTGCAAGCTCTATTTCCCGATGCAAAAGCTCTAGTAGGGCTTTTATTCCACTGTCTTATTGATCTATCTCACGATAAACTGGCTGAGGACCAAAGGTTTGAGAAGTTGGCATGATTTCAATACGGTTCACATTGATATGGACTGGTTGATCAATAAGCCAACCTACTGTATTGGCAATATCCTCTGGCTTAATGGCATTAGCACCCTTATAAAGATCAGATGCCCTCTGGTCATCTCCCTTAAAACGGACATTAGAAAATTCAGTACCTTCACACAAACCTGGTTCAATATTGCTAACACGGATCTTGGTTCCTGCTAAGTCGGCCCTTAAATTTAATGAGAATTGCTTGACAAAGGCCTTGGTCGCACCATACACATTAGCCCCTGGATAGGGAACCGTACCAGCTGTAGAACCAATATTAATAATATAGCCACTATTTCTCTCAACCATTTCTGGTAGAATCTGCCGAGTTAAATAAGTCAATCCCATAATATTCGTTTGAATCATCGTTTCCCAATCTTCAAAATCTGCTTCATAGGCCTTATCAAGTCCAAGGGCTAAACCAGCATTATTGACTAGAACATCAATCATCTGCCACTCTTGTGGAAGGGCCGACAAAGCTTCATCTATCGATTTTTTAGACATCATGTCCATTCTCAGAGGATAGAAGCCCTCACCAAATTCCTCAGCTATTTCCTTGAGCTTATCTATACGTCGACCAGTGCCAACAACCCTATAACCCTTTTTAATCAATAAACGTGAGATAGCTCTGCCAAAACCAGCACTGGCTCCTGTCACCATAATAGTTACTGTCATTTCGATTCCTCCTTTTTTATGCCGCAAAAGAAGGCTAACACTAGCCTTCTTTTTATTAATTCATTAAAGTTTGAGCAGCGGTAATAATTGCTAACTTATAAATATCTTCT
The DNA here is from genome assembly GCF_058314555.1 of Streptococcus sp. ALY_211. Lineage (NCBI taxonomy): Bacteria > Bacillati > Bacillota > Bacilli > Lactobacillales > Streptococcaceae > Streptococcus > Streptococcus sp. ALY_211. The sequence goes on from NZ_JBZFUN010000020.1 coordinate 1,723, forward strand.
GCACTCGATCCTCGAGATAGATCGTTTACGGGCATATTAAGCCCTTGCAGAATTGGTCCAATGGCTTCAAACATCCCTAATCGCTGAGCAATTTTATAACCAATATTGCCCGATTGTAGATCCGGGAATATAAAAACATTTGCTTGACCAGCAACCTCACTATCTGGAGCCTTTATAGCTGCAGTCGATGGAACAAAAGCAGCATCAAATTGAAGTTCCCCGTCAATCTTAAGCTCAGGTGCAATTTTCTGTGCCAGTTCAGTTGCCTTGACAACCTTATCTGCTTGCGGTGCCTTGGCACTCCCCTTAGTAGAAAAGCTCAAAAGAGCCACTTTCGGATCGATATCAAAAATTTGAGCAGTTTCAGCTGTATTAACAGCAATCTCCGCCAATTCTTGGGCACTGGGATCTACATTGATTGCACAATCCCCAAACATGAAACACTCATCTGTATTATCACGCGTCATTAAAAAGACACCCGAAGTCCTGCTGATACCTTGCTTTGTTTTAATGATTTGAAGAGCAGGCCGAACAGTATCAGCTGTAGAATGAGCCGCACCAGAGACCATACCATCTGCCACCCGCATCTTAACTAACATCACACCAAAGTAATTGACATCTTTTAGGAGTTCTTTTGCCTCTTCAGGAGTTACCTTTCCTTTGCGAATAGACAAAAATTCTTCCAACATGTCCTCATGAAATGGGAACTGCTCAGGATCAATAACAATATAATCCTGATTAACAAATCCTAGATCATGAAGCAACTGACGAACTTCCTTGTCATTCCCCAAAATAATAGGCTCTAGCAATCCTTCAAATTTTAATCGTGCAGCGGCTCTTAGAACCCGCTCGTCATTGCCTTCAGGAAATACAATCCGTATTCCCTGCCCGGCAATTCTATTTCTTAAGTTACCGAATAAACTTCTTAGCATAGATATTCCTCAATTTCTAATCAGCCTGCAAGCCCATGATAACGTTTTCAAAGTCGTCTGTCAACTTTGATTCAAAAACCTGCTCTTTCTCTAAAAAGGGATTATAGAAGCTAAGACGATAGCAATGCAAGGCCTGACGTTCTATTCCAAAAGTCATAGCCCCCCCATATAAATCATCTCCCAAGAGCGGATAACCTCGATGGGAAAAGTGAACACGGATCTGGTGAGTACGCCCTGTATGCAGCTTGATAGCTACCAGCTTAACCTCACCAAAATCCTGGTCTATACGATAGCTAGTGTGAGCATATTTCCCAGACTGGTCAACACACCTCGTTATAATGCTACTGCTGTCTCGAGCAATGGGAGCAATAATATCTCCCTCCTCTTCGATAGGAGCCGTTCCAGATACTAAAGCATAGTAACGCTTATCAATCGCACGATTTTTCAGTTGTTTATCCATACGAGCATGAGCGTAGCCGTGCTTAGCCAATAACATCAAGCCACTAGTGTCCCTATCCAAACGAGTCACAATATGAATCTGCTTATTAGGATAGTTCTGTTCATAATAATATCCCTTAACAAAATTAGCCATAGTATTGGAATGGTTAGAACTTGGAATACTAGCCACCCCTGCCGGCTTATCTAGCACTAAAAAATGATCATCTTCATATACAATCGCCAATTCCCTATAGACAGGCTTCAACTTATAGTTAATATCTTTTTCATCTGGAATTTTAACAGTCACTTTATCACCGATATCCAATAAATAAGTTGCATTTTGCTCTTGATCATTAACCCAAATATTTCCACCCTGAAACTTAATTTTTGCTAACAATCCTTTTGAAATATCATGATGCTTTAGCAAAGTCTTAACCTTGCAACGATGATCAGCTATAAAAGAAAAAATCATGCCTCGACCTCACCAATAAAGGCTTCTTTGACACGATCCCAAAATCCAGTATGATTTGGTGAAGACAAAAAATGGATCTTTTTCTCATCCAAGGCTAATTCCATCTTAGCCACATTACGATAGTTATAAGACTTATTATCAATAGAAACTGTATAAGATCCAACACGCTTGGGCTCTATCGTCACCGTCTCACCCTTGGGAATAATGACCGAACTTCCTAGCGTCCGGTAAACCCTGTTATTCAAACTAGCTATCTCTGTCAATTGAAACGCTTCAACTGTAGGATGCAAGACAGCTCCGCCAATGGATTTATTATAAGCAGTGCTACCAGTTGGCGTCGAAATCGTAACACCATCTCCCCTAAATCGCTCAAGATCGGTACCATTAATAGCAATATCAGCCACCATTGTCTTCTCCAGACGACGCAAACTAGCTTCATTTAGCGCACGCGCCTGAACAAGACGTCCATCAGCCATGGTCAATTTAACACTCAACAAAGGATAAGAAATACTTTCACCCTTATCATTTTTCAGATTTTCAAGAAATTGATCAACTTCAAAATCACGATAATCCGTGTAAAATCCTAGATGACCCGTATGGATGCCGACAAATCGCACGGTGTCTAAACTTTTCTCGTACATATGAAAAGCAGACAGCAACATCCCATCGCCGCCAATAGAAATAACAATATCCGGATTTTCCTTACTCAGATAAAAATCCTTATCGTGCTTAAGAGAAGCAAAAATCTTAGAGGCTACTCGCTTACTCTGATATTTTCCATTTGCAATAATCGCAACTCTAGATGGTCGCTTATCGGTACAATTCGTCTGTATCATCACTATTTCCTACACCATCACTCAATTTTCTACTTGGAGGGTCAAACAATAATTGGGCGTCCTTAATATCATCTCTGATTTTGCGCATTTCTTCATCTAGCTCAAGAGCTATACGTGATGTCACTTCCAATCGATTACGAATATCCTCAGGAAAATCCCCACGATACTTATAATTTAAAGAATGCTCAATTGTTGCCCAGAAATTCATCGCCAACGTCCTAATTTGGATCTCTGCCAAAACTATTTCTTGTCCATTAATTGTCTCAACTGGATAATTAACGATCACATGGTAAGACCGATAACCGCTCGCTTTACGATTATTGATATAGTCTCTCTCTTGAACAATCGTCATATCCTTACGACGTCTGATTAGCTCCAAAACTTCCTGGACGTCATCGACAAACTGGACCATGATCCTAATACCAGCAATATCCTGCATATCTTCAGCAAGATGTTCTTGAGACACTCCTCTCAAAACCATCTTTTCCTTAATACTCTCAATCGGTTTAACACGACCTGTGACAAACTCTATAGGGGAATGCTGATTTTGTTTCTGGAATTGCTTTCTGGCTCCTCTAAACTTTATCTTCAATTCGCCAACAGCCTGAATGTAGGGGTCTAAAAAAGTTTCCCAATCCATCTTAATCTATTTGTTAACTCCTGTTTAAATCAGATATTTTACAACTGATTCTTGTAAAATAACCTACTTTTTTATAAAATCTATTTAATCATTATATCATAAAAAGCATTGCAAAGGAAAAGCGCTATGAACCATCTGGAAATCGAATATAAAACTATGTTGAACAAGGCTGAATTCCAGCGAATGGAAACTCTCTTTTCACATATCCCGCCCATCACTCAGACCAACTACTATTTTGATACAGACGATTTTATGATGCGTCAAAAGCGACTTTCTCTCAGAATTCGAACCTTCGATAAAGATGCCGAACTCACCTTGAAAATTCCAAAAGAGATTGGTGCTATGGAGCACAATATCCAATTAACTAGAGATGAAGCCCGTCAAATCATTGATTCTTGTCAGTTTCCAAACAATGCTATTAAAGAAATTTTAACTGAAAACGGCATCAAGTGCTCTGCTTTAAAAAAATTGGGCCACTTAACTACTGTTCGGCGTGAAAAGCAGACACCCATTGGCTTGATGGCCCTCGATAAAAACAACTACTCTGGAAGAATCGACTATGAGCTCGAACTCGAAGTTCAAGATCCCCAGAAAGGCAAAAAAGATTTTGAAGCTTTTCTAAAGGAACAGTCTATTGATTTCAAATATGCTAAAAGTAAAGTGGCACGTTTTTGCTCAACACTGTACACTGAAGAACAGGGATAAATCCACCTACCAAGTGTCAATCGAAATTGATAATGTCTTGAAAAAATCGGTCAGATAAGTGGAAATTGGTTATAATAGTGGTTGAGAGGTATTCCTCTCATGTTTGAATTCTTCATAAGATTTTCCGATTTTATGAAGG
>NZ_JBZFUN010000021.1:0-1459 GCF_058314555.1 Streptococcus sp. ALY_211
CCATTTGAAAGGGGCAATTGCTCCACTAACAGATGGACCTGCGTTGTATTAGCTAGTAGGTGAGGTAAGGGCTCACCTAGGCGACGATACATAGCCGACCTGAGAGGGTGATCGGCCACACTGGGACTGAGACACGGCCCAGACTCCTACGGGAGGCAGCAGTAGGGAATCTTCGGCAATGGGGGCAACCCTGACCGAGCAACGCCGCGTGAGTGAAGAAGGTTTTCGGATCGTAAAGCTCTGTTGTAAGAGAAGAACGTTGTGTAGAGTGGAAAGTTACACAAGTGACGGTATCTTACCAGAAAGGGACGGCTAACTACGTGCCAGCAGCCGCGGTAATACGTAGGTCCCGAGCGTTGTCCGGATTTATTGGGCGTAAAGCGAGCGCAGGCGGTTTAATAAGTCTGAAGTTAAAGGCAGTGGCTCAACCATTGTTTGCTTTGGAAACTGTTGGACTTGAGTGCAGAAGGGGAGAGTGGAATTCCATGTGTAGCGGTGAAATGCGTAGATATATGGAGGAACACCGGTGGCGAAAGCGGCTCTCTGGTCTGTAACTGACGCTGAGGCTCGAAAGCGTGGGTAGCGAACAGGATTAGATACCCTGGTAGTCCACGCCGTAAACGATGAGTGCTAGGTGTTGGGTCCTTTCCGGGACTCAGTGCCGACGCTAACGCATTAAGCACTCCGCCTGGGGAGTACGACCGCAAGGTTGAAACTCAAAGGAATTGACGGGGGCCCGCACAAGCGGTGGAGCATGTGGTTTAATTCGAAGCAACGCGAAGAACCTTACCAGGTCTTGACATCCCAGTGACCGTCCTAGAGATAGGATTTTTCTTCGGAACACTGGTGACAGGTGGTGCATGGTTGTCGTCAGCTCGTGTCGTGAGATGTTGGGTTAAGTCCCGCAACGAGCGCAACCCTTATTGTTAGTTGCCATCATTAAGTTGGGCACTCTAGCGAGACTGCCGGTAATAAACCGGAGGAAGGTGGGGATGACGTCAAATCATCATGCCCCTTATGACCTGGGCTACACACGTGCTACAATGGTTGGTACAACGAGTCGCAAGCCGGTGACGGCAAGCTAATCTCTGAAAACCAATCTCAGTTCGGATTGGAGGCTGCAACTCGCCTCCATGAAGTCGGAATCGCTAGTAATCGCGGATCAGCACGCCGCGGTGAATACGTTCCCGGGCCTTGTACACACCGCCCGTCACACCACGAGAGTTTGTAACACCCAAAGTCGGTGAGGTAACCTTTTAGGAGCCAGCCGCCTAAGGTGGGACAGATGATTGGGGTGAAGTCGTAACAAGGTAGCCGTATCGGAAGGTGCGGCTGGATCACCTCCTTTCTAAGGAAAAGCAAGTTATGAAGACGTTAGAAAATCCGTATGAAAATAGGGAACTGACAAGAAATCCTGATTTCTTAGACAGTTCATCTTTTTCACTAGGATTTTAGTCTG
>NZ_JBZFUN010000021.1:1546-4046 GCF_058314555.1 Streptococcus sp. ALY_211
GAATACAATTGCTCGGAAGCACGCTTGGTGTCTATTTAGTTCTCAGAGGTTTTGTGGGGCCTTAGCTCAGCTGGGAGAGCGCCTGCTTTGCACGCAGGAGGTCAGCGGTTCGATCCCGCTAGGCTCCATTAGGATACGAGAGATGATTCGCTTGAGCGAAAACTTGTATTCTAAGCTAGATAAGATATTGTTCAAGGAATTGAACACGACCTCATTTTTTAGGAAAAAAGATAAATCTCCTAGTGTGCAAGTCACACAGCGTCGATTTCCTATTTTTCTACAAAAATGCCCAACAAGTTGGGACGGTCTTAGTATCTTAAATTTGTCCATTGAAAATTGAATATCTATCAAATAGTAACAAGAAATAAACCGAAACGCTGTAGAATCCTATTGAAGAGTTTTTAATAAGGTTAAGTTAATAAGGGCGCACGGTGGATGCCTTGGCACTAGGAGCCGAAGAAGGACGTGATTAACGACGAAATGCTTTGGGGAGCTGTACGTAAGCGCTGATCCAGAGATATCCGAATGGGGGAACCCGGCAGGTTGATGCCTGTCACCCACTACTGTTAAGGTGGTGAGGAGGTAAACGCAGTGAACTGAAACATCTAAGTAGCTGCAGGAAGAGAAAGCAAAAGCGATTGCCTGAGTAGCGGCGAGCGAAAGGGCAGAAGGGCAAACCAGGTTGTTTACAACCTGGGGTTGTAGGACTGTGTTCTGTGAGCAATCGTCATAGAAGAAGGACTTGGAAAGGTCCGCCAAAGAGAGTAACAGCCTCGTATTTGAAATGACGCTTGCCACTAACAGTATCCTGAGTACGGCGAGACACGAGAAATCTCGTCGGAATCTGGGAGGCCCATCTCCCAACCCTAAATACTCCCTAGTGACCGATAGTGAACCAGTACCGTGAGGGAAAGGTGAAAAGTACCCCGGAAGGGGAGTGAAATAGAACCTGAAACCGTGTGCCTACAACAAGTTCGAGCCCGTTAATGGGTGAGAGCGTGCCTTTTGTAGAATGAACCGGCGAGTTACGTTTACGTGCGAGGTTAAGTTGAAGAGACGGAGCCGTAGGGAAACCGAGTCTGAATAGGGCGAATGAGTACGTGGACGTAGACCCGAAACCATGTGACCTACCCATGAGCAGGGTGAAGGTGAGGTAAGACTCACTGGAGGCCCGAACCAGAGTACGTTGAAAAGTGCTTGGATGACTTGTGGGTAGCGGAGAAATTCCAAACGAACTTGGAGATAGCTGGTTCTCTCCGAAATAGCTTTAGGGCTAGCGTCGACATTAAGAATCTTGGAGGTAGAGCACTGTTTGGGTGAGGGGTCCATCCCGGATTACCAATCTCAGATAAACTCCGAATGCCAAGGATTTATGGTCGGCAGTCAGACTGCGAGTGCTAAGATCCGTAGTCGAAAGGGAAACAGCCCAGACCACCAGCTAAGGTCCCAAAATAATTGTTAAGTGGAAAAGGATGTGGGGTTGCACAGACAACTAGGATGTTAGCTTAGAAGCAGCTATTCATTCAAAGAGTGCGTAATAGCTCACTAGTCGAGTGACCCTGCGCCGAAAATGTACCGGGGCTAAAACAATTTACCGAAGCTGTGGATCCCGTAAGGGATGGTAGGAGAGCGTTCTATGTGCTTTGAAGGTATACCGTGAGGAGTGCTGGAGCGCATAGAAGTGAGAATGCCGGTATGAGTAGCGCAAGACAGGTGAGAATCCTGTCCACCGTAAGACTAAGGTTTCCAGGGGAAGGCTCGTCCGCCCTGGGTTAGTCGGGACCTAAGGAGAGACCGACAGGTGTATCCGATGGCCAACAGGTTGATATTCCTGTACTAGAGTATAGAGTGAAGGAGGGACGCAGAAGGCTAACTCAACCGGACGACTGGAAGAGTCCGGCCAAGCAGTGAGGCGTGGACTGAGTCAAATGCTTAGTCTTGTAACGTTGAGCTGTGATGGGGAGCGAAGTTTAGTAGCGAAGTGAGCGATGTCACGCTGCCAAGAAAATCTTCTAGCGTTAATCTATACTCTACCCGTACCGCAAACCGACACAGGTAGTCGAGGCGAGTAGCCTCAGGTGAGCGAGAGAACTCTCGTTAAGGAACTCGGCAAAATGGCCCCGTAACTTCGGGAGAAGGGGCGCTGGCTTTAAGTCAGCCGCAGTGAATAGGCCCAAGCAACTGTTTATCAAAAACACAGCTCTCTGCAAAATCGTAAGATGACGTATAGGGGGTGACGCCTGCCCGGTGCTGGAAGGTTAAGAGGAGTGCTTAGCGTAAGCGAAGGTATGAATTGAAGCCCCAGTAAACGGCGGCCGTAACTATAACGGTCCTAAGGTAGCGAAATTCCTTGTCGGGTAAGTTCCGACCCGCACGAAAGGCGTAATGATTTGGGCACTGTCTCAACGAGAGACTCGGTGAAATTTTAGTACCTGTGAAGATGCAGGTTACCCGCGACAGGACGGAAAGACCCCATGGAGCTTTACTGCAGTTTGATATT
>NZ_JBZFUN010000022.1:0-2860 GCF_058314555.1 Streptococcus sp. ALY_211
TAACGCGACTTTTTGGTAGAATAATTAGTGGACATGTTCATCTGCTTTCTATACTGAGTTGGAGGATTCTAGTATATCAGACGAACATGTCTTTTGTGTTGCACTTCATTTTACAACGCGGGATTTAAAGTCATATAACAAAAAGAGAGCAAATTTGCTCTCTTCTTAACTCTATTATTGGTAGATATAATATACTGAACCCCAATATCCAGAAGATGGATTGAAAGTTCCACGATAATTACCAACAGACATATTACCATTGAAATTAGATTCACTAACCTGAATAGCATTAGCATTTTGAACAGAAGTAACGACCGCAACGTGACCATAGCCTCCACCATCACTTGGCCAAACAGCAATAGCACCCTCACGAGGAGTAGAACCTATAGTGTGACCAGCGGCTTGTGCACTAGCACCCCATTGATTAGCATTACCCCAATTATTTCCAACCCATGAAAGTTGAGCCTTAACACCCCAAGTACATTGACCTACAGGATATGTATTTGGACCACTTGCTACGGCAGAACGAACTCGAGCAGCAGGCTTACTTACAGCTGCAGTAGCAGTACTTCTAGCTGGAGCTTGAGTTTGAGACGCAGATTTAGGTTGCTCACCTGCTTGTGAATTAGCAGTAGTTGGTGCTTGACTTGCAGCATCTGATGCTGAAGTTTCAGCAGTAGCAGAATCATCAGTTGATGCTGCTTGTTTATCTTCTTGAACAGACTCAGACTCAGCCACTGATTCTGATTGAGCAACAGCAGCTTCTGAAGCAGCAATAGCTTCAGATTCTGATTGTGATGCTGCAACACTAGCAGCCTCACTCTCAGAAGTAGCTTTTTCAGCAACTAAAGCTTCTTTACTAGCTTGAGCATTAGCAATTTCAGTAGCTAATGCTGCCTGTGCAGCCTCTAAGTTAGCTTGTTGATTAGCAAGTTCAATTTGATTAGCAGCAACAACAGCTTGACTTGCAGAAACCTGATTAATTGCTGCCTGATTTGCAGTTTGCTTAGCCTCAAGAATTGTCTTGTCAGCTTCTTGTTCAGCTAATTGTGCCTGGCTCGCAGAAACAATTTCATGAATAGAAACAACTCGACTAATCGCATCAGAAATAGATTTAGAATTCAAAATAGTATTCACATAATTTGAAGAAGTACTATTTTTCTGAGCATTACGAGCTTGAGATTCAATTGACTCATTCCTAGCAACAATTTTTTCAGACAAACCTTGAATTTGTGATGACAAAGTTCCTGCTTGAGCCTGCAAAGTATCATTTTGTGCTTGGAGTTCAGCTCCTTGACCAGCTAAGATTGACTGTTGCCCCTGAATAAGCAATGATTGGGCACTAGCAGCTTCAGACTGAGCAGATAGATTATTAATAATAGCATCTTGACCGGCAATAGCAGTATCATAGTCATCTGCATTTACATGCGCAGTAGTTGCTAATGCAACCCCACTAAGTAGTACTGTCGATAAAATACGTTTTTTCATACTTGATTATTACTCCCATCTTTATATAAGACCACTCTATTATAGCAAAAAAAAAAGCCTGTTGATTACAGGGGTATTACAATTCATTTAAATACAAATAATTAATATTAAAAGACGGAGAATGGGGGATTCGAACCCCCGCGTCAGTTTCCCGACCTAACGATTTAGCAAACCGTCCTCTTCAGCCTCTTGAGTAATTCTCCAAAATAGTCCGTACGGGATTCGAACCCGTGTTACCGCCGTGAAAAGGCGGTGTCTTAACCCCTTGACCAACGGACCATTATATGGGCACAAGTGGACTCGAACCACCGACCTCACGCTTATCAGGCGTGCGCTCTAACCAGCTGAGCTATGCGCCCAAGCATTACTGCTCAGTATATAATAATCTTTATTATTATAAAAGCGGGTGACGAGAATCGAACTCGCGACAACAGCTTGGAAGGCTGTAGTTTTACCACTAAACTACACCCGCATTTAATAAAAATGGCGCGAGACGGAATCGAACCGCCGACACATGGAGCTTCAATCCATTGCTCTACCAACTGAGCTACCGAGCCAACCTATAATAATTGCGGGAGCAGGATTTGAACCTACGACCTTCGGGTTATGAGCCCGACGAGCTACCTAACTGCTCCATCCCGCGATAAGTAAAGGAGGATGTGGGATTCGAACCCACGCACGCTGTTACACGCCTGACGGTTTTCAAGACCGTTCCCTTCAGCCAGACTTGGGTAATCCTCCAAATATTATAATATGGACCTTGTAGGACTCGAACCTACGACCGCTCGGTTATGAGCCGAGTGCTCTAACCAGTTGAGCTAAAGGTCCAGTATCCATAATATATATAGCGGCGAAGGGGATCGAACCCCCGACCTCCCGGGTATGAACCGGACGCTCTAGCCAGCTGAGCTACACCGCCATATCGGGAAGACAGGATTCGAACCTGCGACCCCTTGGTCCCAAACCAAGTGCTCTACCAAGCTGAGCTACTTCCCGTATATGTATGCACCCTAGAGGAGTCGAACCTCTAACCGCCTGATTCGTAGTCAGGTACTCTATCCAGTTGAGCTAAGGGTGCCCCTTAGAAATGCCGAGAACCGGAATCGAACCGGTACGAAGGTTACCCTTCGCAGGATTTTAAGTCCTGTGCGTCTGCCAGTTCCGCCACCCCGGCCAATCCTCAAGCGAACGACGGGATTCGAACCCGCGACCCCCACCTTGGCAAGGTGATGTTCTACCACTGAACTACGTTCGCAAATGCCGGCTACATGACTTGAACACGCGACCCTCTGATTACAAATCAGATGCTCTACCAACTGAGCTAAGCCGGCCTATTATGATGCGGGTTAAGGGACTTGAACCCCCACGCCGT
>NZ_JBZFUN010000023.1:0-1495 GCF_058314555.1 Streptococcus sp. ALY_211
AAATTGGTTATAATAGTGGTTGAGAGGTATTCCTCTCATGTTTGAATTCTTCATAAGATTTTCCGATTTTATGAAGGTATTGCTTGAAAGATGCAAGTTTCCACGGATGGGATTGTGGTGGAATATACTTGCGTCTTTCTTTTTTAGTTTTAAGCACCATTTCGAATTCTTTGGAGTGCTTCTCGTGTTTTGGTAACTTTCTAGTGGCATAAATAGTGTCTGCGATATTAAGGTAGATGTCTCCATCGAATGCCTCAATCACAAGTGCCTTTGTCTTACGTGAAAAATAGATTTCTTTATCCCCTTCGACGGGCAAGTAGAAATTGTTTTGATATCGAATGTGATGCCCGCTATCAATCACTCTTTCAGAGACTCTCGCTAACAATAGGTTTCGCTGGGCTGGTTTAGGTGCTTTCTCAAAAACAGACTCACTAGCTAGTCCACCAAATTGCTTGTTAAATCGTTTAATCCATCTCTTAAGATAACGATTCGCTTGAGAGATGCTGGTAATTTGATTTCTTTGTAAATCAATTGGTAGACGTGATTGAAGGGTCTGATTAAGACGTTCGACACGCCCTTTAGCTTGAGGGATAGAAGACGTTTCAATGGCAATACCAAGCTGATGACAAGCGTATCCAAATTGTGTAAAGGTATCTTCCTCCATTTTTTTAGACTGACTGGAAGCATACGTGAATACAGTCCTTTTATCAGTAAGGAGCTGGAAAGGGATACCATATCCCTCTAGAATCTGTTCTAAGACATGATAATACCCGTTTAGCGTCTCCTGAGTATCAAAGTAAGCCCCGACAATATCACCGGAAGCATCGTCAATAGCGACATGAAGATGTGTTTCTTGTTGTCCAAACCAAGGGAATTGACTGGCATCCATTTGAATGAGTTCCCCTTTGAATTTCTTTCTTGCTCGGCTGGGATGAGCTTTGTCAGGTTCTTCAAAGAAGTTGGAAGCAGTTGGGAGTTTGGCTCCTTTTTTTTCTGCCTCCCTTTTCTTTTGTTTGGCTTCTTGTTTCAATCGTCTTTTTGTTGCTCGTTGTGTCTTTGGAGATAGAAACCCTGCTTGGTAGAGTAGTTTTCTAACAGTTGTATCTGAATAGGCGATGTTTTCTTCTTCCGCTAGTAGTTCGCAGAAATGAACAACATTTGGTCTTAAATCCCCGTAACTTTGATATTTCTCGATAATCCTTCTCTTTGTTTCTAAAGACATGGCATGAGTTGGTCTTTTTGATCGATTACCATGAACGAAAGCTGCCTTTCCTTTTTCTCGATAGGCTAGTATCAATCGGTTCACCTGCCTCTTGCTTAACCCTAATTCTACACAAGCCCTGTTTTTCTGCTTTTTCCCCTCACAAACAGCTTTGATGACTAGGTATTTCTTTGACTCTATCATAGTTAGTTCTATTTTCCTCATCTTTCTAGTTTACCAGACGGGACATTTTCACATTCGACCTAGCTAAGACATTATCATTTTCGAATGATA
>NZ_JBZFUN010000024.1:0-1166 GCF_058314555.1 Streptococcus sp. ALY_211
GACACATTGTCAAGTCAAGTGCAACAAGTTCGTGGATAGACTAGGATCCCATTGATTAGGCTGTTTGGGCTAGCCCAAACAGAAATTTTGCTGTTTTGTAATGATGAAGTCGTCTAGGTCTCTCGTTGATAGCTGAGATATAACGAGCCAGCTCTTCATCAGTTATTGGGTTGAGCGACTGTCCTTTTGGGAGAAATTCTCTCAGTAGACCATTGAAATGCTCATTTGATCCTCTTTCATGGGAAGAATAAGGATGAGCGAAATAAATGTCAACACCTTCTAAGTCAGCTAATAGACTAAACTCAGAGCCGTTATCTGATGTGATAGAAGTAATTGGGTACTCACATAATAGTTCTTTGACAGCTTCATTGATCGTTTCAGCTTGTTTGTTAGGTAGCTTACACGCCAAGGCAAAGCGGGTTTGACGTTCAACTAAGGTCATGACAACAGCTTCTCCCTTAGTTTTGTTACCGAGAACCAGATCAATCTCCCAGTGTCCAAATTCAGAGCGGTTGTTAATCGTTTCTGGACGCTCCTCGATGGATTTTCCAAGAGTCTTCTTATTGACCGTGGATTTAGATTTAGAACGCTTTCTAATGCTCACCATCTTTGGCAAATCGATTGGCTTGATAGCAATAAGACCAGCTCCAATATAGCGATAGACTGTCTTCGTTGAAGGAATGGTCTCTGTTGGATGCTTCTCTTTGTAGTCGTGAACAAATGTATCTACACTATGACAACGAACAGTTGCTTTAACAGCTTTTTCTAGTTCATCAAAAAAATGTGGTGAACACTTATCTAACTTCAGGTAGGTACTATTTTTACGATTTTCTTCGTAGACACGGTGAGCGCTATCAGCGAAATAGGATTGATAATAAGTTCGTTTACCATTCTTATCTTGGACTTGTGTTACTGTACCACGCTTAATCTCACGAGTAATTGTCGAGCGATGTCTCCCTAATAGATGTGCAATTTCAACAAGCTTTTTACCCATTTTCAAATAAGCACTAATTTCACCTCGCTCAGAGGCTGATAAATGAGAATAACGCGACTTTTTGGTAGAATAATTAGTGGACATGTTCATCTGCTTTCTATACTGAGTTGGAGGATTCTAGTATATCAGACGAACATGTCTTTTGTGTTGCACTTCATTTTACAACGCGGGA